>NZ_KB291301.1:0-25082 GCF_000318275.2 Capnocytophaga sp. oral taxon 332 str. F0381 | reverse complement strand
GAATTGGGCACAAGCTACAAGCTTGCGCCAGCGAAGGAGGAACAATTTTGAATTTTGAATTGGGTATTGACTAAAGATAATCATTGACAATTAAACATTATTTTGTACTTTTGTGCCTTGAAAATAATAGGTTAAAAATGGAACAAGATAACAACACTCAATATCGTATTTTGCTACTCATAGCTTTATCTCACGGTCTTAATGATGTGATACAAGGGATTATTGCGTCTATTTACCCTGCGCTTCAGGCTAAATATGTGCTGACTATGGCGCAAATTGGTATTATTACGTTCTGCTACCAGATGTCGGCTTCAATATTGCAGCCTTTGGTGGGAAATTATACTGATAAGCACCCTCAACCCTATTCACAATTGGTGGGTATGGGTTTTTCTACATTGGGGGTAATTTTGTTATCTATAGCGAATAGTTATCCGTTTATATTGGTTTCGGTGGTGCTGATAGGAATTGGGTCGTCTGTATTTCACCCTGAGGCTTCACGGGTGGCGTTTTTGGCTTCGGGTGGGAAGCGGTCGTTTGCTCAGGCTATTTTTCAGCTGGGCGGCAATTTAGGGAGTGCATTGGCTCCTTTGTTGGTCATTTTGTTTGTTTTTAGCAGGAAGGTTGTAGATGGGCAATTGGTGGAGGAGGCACATCAGGAGTATATTATATGGTTTGCGCTGATAGGAGTATTTGCAATGGGGGTGCTGGCAATGATTGGCAAATGGCGAAGTATTATGCTGAAGTTGCAAAAGAAAAAAGTACAAAAGCCGATAGCGATGCCTAATCTTACCAAAGCACAAATACGCAACTCTATGATTATACTTATGTTATTGGTGTTTAGTAAGAATTTCTACACTTCGGCTATCAATAATTATTTTCAGTTTTATACTATTGGTAAATTTGGTTTTACGAATGCTGAAGCGCAGCTCTATTTGTTCTATTTTTTGGGTGCTGTGGCATTGGGAACGCTCATTGGAGGGTTCTTTGGCGATAAAGTAGGACGGAAGTTTATCATTTGGTTTTCTATTTTGGGGACTGCTCCTTTTGCGCTTTGGTTGCCTTATGCAGATGCAGCTACTACGGGTGTACTCATCGTGCTGATTGGGTTTATTATAGCTTCGGCATTTGCGTCTATCTTGGTATATTCGCAGGAGTTATTGCCTAAGAAGATTGGGATGATTTCGGGATTTTTTTACGGATTTGCTTTTGGTATGGGAGGTTTGGCTTCGGCAGTTTTGGGGCGACTTATAGATATTACAAGTATTGATTTTGTATATAAGGTTTGTTCTTTTTTACCGCTAATGGGGTTAATTGCTTATTTTTTGCCTGATATGAAGAAAGTAGAAAAGATTAGCAATCAGTAAGATAAGCTACTGTTAAAAATATTTTTGTCAATTTATTTTGTAGATTTAGAAAAAGGTTATACTTTTGCGGCTACAAGAAAATAAATCGGGATGTGGCGCAGTTGGTAGCGTACACGTATGGGGTGCGTGTGGTCGCTGGTTCGAGTCCAGTCATCCCGACTTTTTTATATATAATTCACAAAAACTATGAATAAGATTTATCTTCTTTTCTTATTATCTTTATTTACTTTTTTTTCTTGGGGACAAACACAAACGCTTAAGAATAATTTTGTGGTGGGTGCTGAGCTTCCTTTTTTGTATAACAATGATCGTGAGAAGCCCGACACTAATGGCTCTTCTAATGTTTCTTTTTCATTTCGCCCCCGTATTAATGTTTTTCTTCAAGCAGATAGATATAAAATAGTGGAGGAGGATTTTTTAAGAGTAAGAAAGTTATCCTTATTTAGTGCGAGGGTAGATTACACTTTTTTACAAACGCAACAGAACGATGATTACAGTCGTTATAACCACATTCATCAGGTATCGTTTTTGTATATCATAGGGGGTATGCACAAGGAATACGGTACACAGGTGGGGATAGGTCCTAATTTGAATTTTGGTGATGCTAAAGGTGTGAATGCGCGTTTGTTCTTGAGTGGCTACGGTGAATGGAAGGGCTTTATAGGGAGTGTAGATATTAATTTTTATCTTCCTAATGCTAAAAGAAAAGAGGGTGTGCCGAGTGATAGTTATAAATATGGACATATAGCTATTGGGCTGGCATATCGTTTATAAATAGATACTTATTGAATTGAAAAACATATGAAACTTTCAAACTTCAATTTTGACTTACCCAAGGAGCTATTGGCAGAGTATCCTAGCGAAAATCGCGATGAGGCTCGGCTAATGGTGGTACATCGCAAAACGGGTGAAATAGAGCATAAATTATTTAAGGATGTTATCAACTATTTTGATGACGGTGATGTGTTTGTAATTAACAATACAAAGGTTTTCCCTGCGCGCCTATATGGCAATAAAGAGAAGACTAAGGCGCGTATAGAGGTATTTTTGCTTCGTGAGCTGAGTGCTGACCAGCGTTTGTGGGATGTGCTTGTAGACCCTGCTCGTAAAATACGTATTGGCAATAAGCTTTACTTTGGAGAAAATAGTGATTTGGTGGCTGAGGTGATTGATAATACGACTTCGCGAGGGCGTACATTGCGCTTTTTGTATGATGGTACTTATGAGGAGTTTCGCCAACGCTTGGTGGAGCTAGGACAAACACCGCTACCTAAATATATATCGCGCCCTGTAGAGCCTGAAGATGAAGAGCGTTACCAAACTATTTACGCTAAACACGAGGGGGCTGTGGCTGCGCCTACTGCGGGATTGCACTTTTCTAAGCATTTGATGAAACGCCTTGAAATAAAAGGGATTACATTTGCTGAAGTAACTTTGCACGTGGGCTTGGGTACTTTTAATCCTGTGGAAGTGGAGGACTTATCTAAGCACAAAATGGATAGTGAGGAAATACACATTCCTGAGGAAGCAAGTAAAATTATTAATAATGCTAAGGAGAAAAAGAAAAGGATTTGTGCCGTGGGTACTACTGTAATGCGCTCATTGGAAAGCTCGGTATCATCGGCGGGGCTTGTAAATCCGTTTGATGGCTGGACAAATAAGTTTATTTTTCCTCCTTATGATTTCAGTGTTGCTAATGCGATGATTACTAACTTTCATACGCCTAAATCTACTCTTTTGATGATGGTTGCTGCGTTTGCGGGTTATGATTTGATTATGAAGGCATACAAAGAGGCTGTGGAAGAGAAGTACAAATTCTACTCGTATGGTGATGCGATGCTTATTCTTTAAGAAAAAAGGGGGTAAATTTACCTAAACAATAATAAAAAATTAAGAGACTGTCCAAAAAAGTTTTGTTTTGTGAAGGCGATTTGCCAATCGCCCCTACAATGTGAATAAAAGCGATTGATTATCAGAGTAATTAACTTTGGCAAACTCTGAAAGTTTGCCAAAGTGTATGGCGCAAAGGCACTTTTATAGTTCTTACCTAAACAATAATAAAAAATTAAGCTGTCTTAAGAAGGTTGGACTTTTTAAGACAGCTTTTTTGTTATTAATATTATTGCTTAAAACTCTGAAGTGAAATGGAGTTTTAGGGTTGGGTATTTTTGTTTTACCATTTCGATAGAGAAGGCAGAATCGGCAAGGAAGACTAATTGGTTTTGCTTGTCGCGAGCTAAGAATTTTTGTTTTACGCGCAAAAAGTCTAAATACTCGGGGTCTTTTGGGTTGGCTGGGGCTTCTACCCAGCAGGCTTTGTAGATAGGGAAGTTCTCGTAGCTGCATTTTGCTCCGTATTCGTGTTCTAATCGGTATTGAATTACTTCATACTGAAGCGCACCTACTGTACCAATAACTTTTCTTCCATTGAAATCTAACTTGAAGAGCTGTGCTACCCCTTCATCCATTAGCTGGTCGATACCTTTTTCGAGTTGTTTGGATTTGAGGGGGTCGGCGTTATTGATATAGCGGAAGTGTTCTGGCGAGAAGCTTGGTATTCCTTTGAAATGAAGTACTTCTCCTTCGGTGAGGGTATCGCCTATTTTGAAGTTGCCCGTGTCGTGCAAACCTACAATATCGCCTGCATAGGATATATCTACTACTTCTTTTTTTTCGGCAAAAAAGGCATTGGGACTTGAAAATTTAAGTTTTTTGCCCAATCGTGTATGTAAATAGGGTTTATTACGCTCAAAAGTTCCTGAAACTATTTTCACAAAAGCCAAACGGTCGCGGTGATTGGGATCCATATTGGCGTGGATTTTGAAAACGAATCCAGAGAAAGTAGGTTCATTGGGGAATACGAGTCGTTCTTCACTCATTTTAGGGCGAGGTGAGGGTGCTATTTCAACAAAACAGTCTAACAATTCTCTTACACCGAAATTATTGAGTGCAGAGCCAAAGAATACGGGTTGCTGCTCGCCTCGCAAATAAGCTTCTCTATCAAATTTGGGATATACTTCATATACGAGTTCTAAATCATTGCGCAAATTGGCAGCTGATTGTTGAGAAATTATTTTCTCTAATTCGGGGCTACTGATATCATCAAAGGAGATGGTTTCTTCTATATTTTTGCGGCTATCGCCTGAAAAGAGGTTGATATTTTTCTCCCATATATTATAAATTCCTTTGAAATCGTAACCTATACCTATAGGGAAGCTCAGAGGAGAGACTTTTAGTCCTAATTTTTGTTCTACTTCGTCAAGCAAATCGAAGGCGTCTTTTCCTTCGCGGTCTAACTTATTGATAAATACAATCATTGGGATATTGCGCATACGGCATACCTCAACGAGTTTTTCGGTTTGTTCCTCTACCCCTTTGGCAACGTCTATTACAACAATTACACTATCAACGGCTGTGAGGGTACGGAAGGTATCTTCGGCAAAATCTTTGTGACCGGGGGTATCGAGGATATTAATTTTGTGTTGTTTGTAATTAAAAGCAAGTACTGAAGTAGCTACCGAGATACCGCGTTGTCGTTCTATTTCCATAAAGTCGGAAGTAGCTCCTTTTTTTATTTTGTTGGATTTTACGGCACCAGCCTCTTGTATAGCCCCTCCGAATAGAAGAAGTTTTTCGGTAAGGGTAGTTTTACCAGCATCGGGGTGAGAAATGATGCCAAAAGTGCGGCGTTTTTGTATTTCTTGTTCTAAATTCATAGAGTTAATATAAAAAAAATAGCACATTAGCAAACAGTGCTTGCTAATGTGCTCATAAGGTAATCAATATTACTTTTTGTTTAGTACGTATTTAGCTGCAAGCTCGGTATCGGTGATTTCGCTACCATCAGCACTTAGCATTTTCAAAGCACCTTCGGTTACGCGATAGCATCTTTTATCGTTAGCATTAGCAGCGTCTGTAAGGGTTAGTAATTGTTTTTCGGCATCGTAGCTTACAGAGCCTTTAGAATCGAATACTCCTCCTTTACCCTCATATTCTTCTTTAAGGGTATAGCTTTCTTTTTCAACAGTAAGGGTAGTTTTGATACCTGCACAATCAGCGCAAGGTAACACACCTTCATAAGTACCTGCATATGAAAGATTTTCGGTCATTGCTTCACGTTGATCTGCCATTGATTGTTGGGTAGTATCGGTTTCGGTAGTGCTTTCGGCACTGTTGGTTTGGTTACAAGCGGTTGCTAATAAGGCAATTACGCTTAATGATAAAAATAGTTTTTTCATTGTTATAAAAACATTTATTGTTAAAAACGCTGCAAAGATATAAAACTAATAATAAACAGCAATAACATTTAACATTTTCTTCTTCGGTATGTTAAAAAAAAGTTATATATTTGCCTCGCTAATTATAACATATTTAAACGATGAAGATTCATTTAATTTCTGCTTTTGCAATGCTGTTGGCTTTGTGTGCGTGCAAAACTACCACTACTGTAGAGCCTTCTACTACAGCTAATTATGAGGTGGTTCCTCTGCCCCAAACTATTACTACTACGGCTAACGAAAAACCTTTTTTACTGAGTGCTAACACTCAAATTCTGTACCCTGCAGGCGATGCCGATTTGGAACGCTATGCAGGTTTTTTGCGTGACTATATTTTTAAACAAACGGGGATTGAGCTGAAAACAGCTACTGAGCAAGGAGAGGCAGCTAATGCTATCCAGCTACTAAAAAATTACCAACACACTAATCCTGAAGCTTATAACGTAAAGATAAGCAATGTGGGTATCGTCATCAATGGGGCTACTGAAAAAGGTACTTTCTACGGAGTACAATTCCTCAGAAAGGCTATTCCTGTGGAAAAAACTACGGGGGTTAGCTTTCCTGCAGGAGAAATAAATGATATGCCTTTTTTTGGGTATCGCGGGGCACACTTAGATAGTGCTCGCCATTTTTTCACTACCGATTCGGTACGTATTTTTATTGATATGCTGGCGTTGCACAATATGAATCGCTTTCACTGGCATCTTACTGATGACCAAGGTTGGCGTTTTGAATCTAAAAAATACCCTGAGCTTACAGTGGTAGGGGCTACACGCAGCCAAACGCTGGTAGGCAAACAAGACGAAGTGTATGACGGCAAGCCTTATGGTGGTTTTTATACCCAAGAAGAACTTAAAGAGATTGTAAAATATGCTGCTGACCGCAATATTACAGTTATTCCCGAAATAGACCTTCCCGGTCATATGGTAGCTGCACTGGCTACCTATCCACAATTGGGCTGCAAAGGCAGTGGCTATAAAGTACGAGAAAAATGGGGCGTGGCTGAAGATGTATTGTGTGCGGGGAATCCCGAAACTTATGAGTTTATCAAGAATATATTGGAAGAGGTTACCGAAGTGTTTCCATCAGAATATATTCATATAGGGGGCGATGAGTGTCCTAAAGTGAGCTGGCAACAATGCCCTAAGTGCCAAGCTAAAATAAAAGAATTGGGAATAAAGACTGATGCTAAACATTCGGCTGAAGAGTACTTGCAAAGCTACGTTATTGGTTTTGCTGAACAAGTATTGGCAGCCAAAGGACGTAAAATTATAGGTTGGGACGAGATTTTGGAAGGCGGACTCACACCTAATGCTACTGTGATGTCGTGGCGAGGTATCAGCGGTGGTATTCAGGCTGCTAAAGCAGGACACGATGCTATTATGAGCCCTATGTCGCACTGCTATTTTGATTATTACCAAACTGACGACACAGAGAATGAACCCCTTGCCATTGGTGGTTATTTGCCTGTAGAGCGTGTTTACTCTTTTAATCCTTACCCCGATAGCCTTACTCCTGAAGAACAAAAACATATTTTAGGCGTACAAGGCAATCTTTGGACAGAATATATAGCAACTTTTAAGCACGCTCAATATATGGTTTTACCACGCTATGGAGCTTTGGCGGAAGTGCAATGGGAAAACCCTGCTTTGCCTAAAAACTACACCGCTTTTGCACAACGCTTATTGCGCTTATTGCCTATCTATCAGTTGGAAGGCTATAACTACGCTAAACATATTTTTGATTTGCATACTGAAGTGTTGCCTCAAACTGACTTTATAAAGGTTACTTTCTCTTGCTTGCAAGATGTGCCTATTTACTACACTACCGATGGCAGTGAACCTACTGAAAAATCAAATGTGTATAAAGAGCCTTTACAAATCACACAATCTATGCAGCTAAAAGCTAAAGTTTTTGGTAAAGAACGCGAGAGTGGTTTTAGCCAACAATTCTTTTTCAATAAAGCTACTGTACGCCCTATAGAATTTATCAGTAAGCCTTCGCCTACTTATACTTTTGAGGGGGCTGTAACTTTGGTAGATGGCTGTAAAGGGGGTAGCAATTCTCGTTCGGGACAATGGTTGGGCTTTACTGAAGCACCTTGTGAAGTGGTGATTACTCTAAAAGAGAATACACCTATAAAAGAAGTAAGCTTTACTGCCTTTATAGAAACGGGTGATTGGATTTATCCGCCTACTCATTTTGAGGTGTTAGGCTCTACTGATGGCAAAAACTATGAGCTACTTGCTAAAGAAGATTACGCTCTGCCTAAAGAACACTTCAAAGAGATAAAGAAATATGCGCTTTCTTTTCCTGAAAAGAAGGTTACTTACCTAAAAGTAAAAATCAATGAGGTGAATAAGATACCTGCATTCCATAAAGGTGCTGCTGGCAAACCAGGTTTCTTGTTTATAGACGAAATAGAAGCAAATTAATAATGCTTTATACTTAATAAAAAAAGGCTGCTTGATTGTTCAAACAGCCTTTTTTATTATTACTTTAGTACTTTATTTACTATTTTTTAGTAGGTAGAGGGTAAGTACCTTCTACTAAGATACTACTATCTACATCTTGTAGGTTTCGGTGTCCTGAGAAAGCCATAGTTGTATCCATTTCATCATAAAGGATTTGCAGAGCACGAGTAACCCCTTCTTCGCCATAAGCTCCTAATCCGTATACAGGGGCACGACCAAGCATAATACCACGTGCGCCCATAGCCCACGCTTTTAGCATATTTTGCCCTGTATAGAAACCAGAGTCAATCCATACTTCGGTTTGGTTACCTACTGCGCTTACGATGTCTGGAAGCGCTTTGATAGAAGAGATAGTATCGTCCATTTGGCGACCTCCGTGGTTTGATACGATGATAGCATCAGCACCATATTTTACAGCCTCAATAGCATCTTCTGGGGTCATAATACCTTTTAAGATGATAGGTCCGCCCCATAGTTCTTTAATTTCAGCTATATCTTTCCAGCTAAGACTTGGGTCGAATTGTTCTTTTGTCCAAGAAGAAAGAGAAGATAGGTCGGATACGTTTTCGGCGTGTCCTGCGATATTGCGGAATGTCCATCTGCGGTTTCCGAAAATGTAACGCATTCCCCAAGGTAATTTTGTTGATAGGTTGATAATGTTAGGGATGGTAAATTTAGGAGGTGTAGAGAGTCCGTTTTTGATATCGCGGTGGCGGTTACCAAGCACTTGCAAGTCTACAGTTACCATTAGGGCAGAACATTTAGCAGCTTTGGCGCGTTCTATAAGGTTTTTCATAAACTTACGGTCGCGCATTACGTATAGCTGGAACCAGAAAGGTTCTACTCCTGCTTCAGCAAGGTCTTCAATAGAGCAGATAGACATTGTAGAAAGCGTAAAAGGAATACCAAATTTTTGGGCAGCTTTTGCCATATGTATTTCGCCATCAGCCCACATCATTCCCATAAAGCCTACTGGAGCTGTCATTGCAGGGAATTTTACTTTTTGCCCCAATAAAGTACTTTCAAGCGTACGGTTATCCATATCTACCAATATCTTTTGTTTGAATTTGATAGGGTTGAAATCGGATACGTTGTCGCGATAAGTGGCTTGTGTCCAAGAACCTGTATCTACATATTCGTAGAACATTTTAGGTACATTGCGCTTGCATACTACACGCAAGTCTTCAATGTTAGTCATTTTTGATAAATCTCTCATTCGTTGTAGTTTTTAGTAATTATTATTTCCTTTACCAACTTATTAGTTTAGTTGAAAATAGGAGTTTTAATAAAATCGGTTGCAAATTTAATAATTTATTTTTATATAGCAACTTTTAAAGGCTTTTTTTGTTTCGGTTTGTTATTTTTTTGTTTACAAGTTTAAGAAAGTGAAGCCTACGCCTATAGTAGTTTGCTTGTAATTATAATCGATGAATGAGTCGGCATAGCCGTGAGTAGCTTGTACAAAGATAGTATTTTTAGTCGTTAGGTGCGCTATTGCGGCACGGGTGAGATAAAGAATAATTTTAAACATTAATCTTTAAACATTATTTCGTACCTTTGCCGTAATTTTATGATTAATACTTTTTTTAAGATAAATGAGAAAACTCGTTGTTATATTGTTTATTTTGTATTGTTATGGCGGATATGCACAAGGTGAAGTGGCTACTAAAACTGAAGAGGTTACTAAAAAAGATGTAAAGGTAGGGCTGGTACTTAGTGGTGGTGGAGCTAAAGGATTGGCACATATAGGCGTGCTAAAAGTGCTGGAAGAAGCTGGTGTGCGAATAGACTACATAGGTGGTACAAGTATGGGGGCTATGGTGGGGGCTATGTATGCTGCTGGATATAAAGCAAAAGAGCTGGATTCTATTTTTCGCCATTTAGATTTTGATAAGCTTTTACAAGACAAGGTTTCACGGGATAACCTTTCTCTGCACGAGCGTTATCTGTACGACCGCTATGTGGTTGCCTTGCCCTTCGACCATTTTAAGGTAGGACTACCTCGCGCCGTTTCTAAAGGACAAAACGTATATAACGAGTTTATAAAACTGCTCTATCCTGTAAATGAAATTTATGATTTTTCACAATTGCCAATCCCCTTTTTGTGCGTAGCTTCCGATATAGAAACAGGAAAGGCTGTAGTGTTGGAAAATGGCATTCTGCCACAAGCTATACGGGCAAGTGGTGCTTTTCCTTCATTATTTGATTTGGTAGAAATAGACGGCAAACTGCTTACCGATGGTGGTATTGCCGATAATTATCCTGTAAAAGAAGTTAAAGACAAAGGTATGGATATTATCATTGGTGTAGATGTGCAAGACCCTCTCACCAAACGAAAAGATATAAATTCGGTAGTGAGCATTCTCTCCCAAGTAACTACGTTCCCAATGATGAAAGATATGAGCGAAAAAATTAAACTCACTGATATTTATATCAAACCTAATATTGAGGGGTTTAACGTTATCTCGTTTGACAAAGGGGAAACAATCATTAAAAATGGAGAAATTGCAGCTTCGCTCTTTTTACCGCGATTGCGAGAGATTGCTGCCGAACAACGACACGACAGAGTGGAAGACCCCGTCATAAAAACCGACCGTTTTTTCCTGAAAGACATACACTTTCACGGCAATGAACACTTCACTCGCAGCTACTTGCGCGGTAAGCTACGCCTGAGAAACCTAAACAAAATGATTACATTTGACCAGCTAAACGATGGGCTCAATAACCTAATGGCTACCAACAACTTTCACTCAATCAATCACCTTATAAGACATACTGATGAGGGCGAACATATAGATTTTTTCCTTAAAGAGAACCCACAACGCACCTATTTAAAGTTCGGAATACATTATGACAACTTGCTACGTACAGGCTTTTTGCTGAACTATACCAGCAACTACCTCTTGCAAGATAGCGACTTCTTGTCATTAGATGTAATTATTGGCGATGTACCTCGTTATCAGTTTGATTATTTTGTTGATAAAGGATTCTATTTTGGTTACGGAGTGCGCTCTAAACTATTGCGTTTTAGCCGAAAACTGAACAGCAATCGCTTGGCAAACTATCGTATTGAGGACTCTGAACTCAACCGTATGGATGTGGAAGCGTATGACTGGGTAAACCAACTGTATCTGCAAACACTCTTAGGCAATGGTTTCGTTTTTGGTATAGGGGCTGAGCATAGAAATATTAGGTTTGATACAGAACAGGTATACAATGTAAGTTCGTTGCGTTCTTATACTGAAAAAGCTCACTTTGGGAGCTTGTATTCGTATTTAAAGTACGATTCGTTCAACAATAGTTTTTTTCCTACCAAAGGTATATATTTTAATTCGCAGTTCAATTTATATAGTTTTGCTTCAGGCTATAAAGATTTTAATGATTTTGTGTCGGGCAAAACAGAACTTTCAGTGGCTTTTCCTATTACAAATAAGGTGAGTGGGCGTGTAAGTACCGAAGCTGGTATTACAGTGGGTAACCCCGATACTTACTCGTTGAATTTCTTTTTAGGAGGGTATAATAGAAATATTTTTACTAACTATTCACATTTTTACGGTTATGACTTCTTGAGTTTTGGGGCTAAAAATTACTTAAAATCGGAGTTGGTTATTGATGTACAAGCTTTTAAAAAACAACATCTTTTGTTATTGGCAAATATAGCTAAAGCTGATAACAACCTCTTTAAGAGCTTACAATGGCATCAGTACCCCGATTATTCAGGTTATGGCATAGGCTATAGCATTGAAAGCTTTATAGGACCTGTAGAACTGAAATGTACTTACTCGCCTGAGGTAAAAGAAGCGGTTTGGCTACTGAATATAGGGTATTGGTTTTAGATAAATGACAAATAATTATGATTAAAATAACGACAAACGTTATGATATTATTGTCAAAACAATTATCTTTGCAGCCCAAAATGTAGTGTTATGAATTTTGATATTAAACCTATTGGTTATTTAGAAACACCTTTTGAGGCTGTGGCTCATATGCCTATACAACCTTCGGTGATTGCATCTTCGCGAGGAAAAGCTGTATTATACGATGAATTTGCTGCGGGTCTTAAAGATTTGGACGGCTTTTCGCATATTATTCTCTTATTCTTATTACACAAAATAGAGGGCTACCAGCTAGAGGTAGTGCCTTTTATGGACGATGTGCCTCACGGGGTATTTGCTACCCGCTCGCCTAAACGCCCCAACCGTATAGGTATGTCGATTGTAACGTTGGAGCGTATTGAGGGTAATGTTATCCACTTTCAAGGAGTGGATATGCTCAACGGAAGTCCGCTATTAGATATTAAGCCTTACTATTCTTATTTTGATGACCGCCAGAACGTTCGCAACGGCTGGCTAGAAGGCAAGGTACTAACCGCTGAAAGACTAAAATCTGATGAAAGATTTAACAAATAACAATTCATTAAACATTATAAACATATGAAACACTTAAGAATTTTTACATTCGTTGTCTTATTATCATTAGGCTTTGCAGGATGCAAACAAACGAACTCACAAGAAAATAACACACCTACTACCCAAAGTGCTACAGCATCTACTACCTCTGAAGCTGATGCACTCACTGAAGGTTACCCAAGCCCCAACGTGCAAGTAATGGGCGAGGTTGAAAATCCGTTTACCATTACCGTCAATTCGTTACAACGATTGGATGTGAAAAGCTTGCAGTCATTTGATGTGGTATGCCAAACGGGGGTAACCACTCAAGAATCACAAGAAGCCAAAGGGGTACTCCTCACCGATATTTTGGAAAAAGCTGTTATAAAAAAGGAAGGGCATAAAGATCGTAATTTTTATATAGTAGTTCGTGCTACCGATGGGTATATGGCTACTTTTTCGTGGATAGAACTCTTCCTAAACAACACAGGTAAAGGGGTGTATCTCATTTATGAAAAAAATGGGAAGCCTCTTGAGGAAACCGGCGAAATGGAACTGATTAGTAATAATGATGAAAAAACAGGTCCAAGACACGTAAGCTGGGTGAAAAGTATTGAAGTGTACCGTGTGAAATAATGACCAATAGCAAATGAAACGCCGTTTATTATTGATGGGGCTACTGATAGGGGTAACGTTACTATGCTTGTTGTCATTAAGCGTAGGCAGATACCCCCTGCCTATAAGCGATATTCTTGCTTTTGCTTTTGGGCAAAAGGTTGTAGATGAACATACTGCCTTGCTGCTTGCTGAAGTGCGTTTGCCTCGTGTAGCTGCGGCTCTTTTGGTGGGAGGAGCGTTATCGGTGTCGGGGGTAGCTTATCAAGGAATGTTTAAGAATCCGCTCATTAGTCCTGATATACTGGGGGTAAGTTCGGGAGCGGGCTTTGGGGCGTCTTTGGCGATATTGCTTTCGTGGGGTATGCTAGGAGTACAACTCTCGGCTTTTGGTTTTGGCTTAGGGGCTGTACTTATTGCATTGGCTTTGAGTAAGCGCATCAGCGGGATGCACAGTCAGGCATTGGTATTATTGCTTTCGGGAATCATTACGGGCTCTATGTTTGGGGCGTTCATATCGCTTACCAAATACATAGCCGATGCCGAATATAAGTTGCCCGACATCACCTTTTGGCTAATGGGTAGCCTCACCAATATAACCACCAATCAGGTACTTACCATAGCCCCTATTGTGCTACTTGCCGTGCTACCGCTCTACTTTTCGTCTTGGCGACTGAATGTGCTTTCGTTTGGGGAAGACGAGGCTCACACTATGGGAGTACAGGTGCAGCGGTTGCGCTTAGTGGTGGTATTGTCGGCTACTTTGCTCACTGCCACAGTGGTTTCTATTACAGGATTGATAGGGTGGATAGGCTTGGTAGTACCTCATATTGCGCGTTTTATCATAGGTTCTGACAATCGGTATTTGCTGCCTGCAGCTTTTATGCTGGGGAGTTGTTTCCTCATCATTATTGATTTGTTGTCGCGCACACTATCGGCACTTGAAATTCCTCTGGGTATTATAGCCTCTATCATCGGGGCTCCTATTTTTTTCTTTGTGCTTAAATCAGTAAAAAGCAAACAAAGCGTATGGGAATAACGGTACATAACTTATCGGTAGGTTACCAAAAACCTCTTCTTACCAATGTGAATTTTACCTTGCAAAAAGGTGAAATACTGTGCGTATTGGGCAGAAATGGAGCTGGTAAAACTACGCTTTTTAAAACACTTTTGGGGTTGTTGCCCAAGCTTTCGGGCGAGGTACTGATAGATGGTATACCCTTGAACCCGCTCGCACCTAAACAACTTGCCCAAAAAATAGCTTATATACCCCAAGCGCGCAAGATAGACTTTGCTTTTACGGCTTTTGAAGTAGTGCTCTTTGGGCGTACCCCTCACCTACCCTACTTTGGTTTTCCTACAGAAAAAGATAAAGCCATAGCAACCAATACGATGCAACAAATAGGTATACTACACCTAAAAGACAAGGCTTTCTCGCAGATGAGCGGGGGTGAACAGCAACTCACTATCATAGCACGCGCTCTTACCCAACAACCTGAATATATAGTAATGGACGAGCCTACTTCGGCACTCGATTTTGGCAACCAGCTAAAGGTGCTACAACAGGTGAAAGCTTTGCAAAGTAAAGATATAGGTATTATTCTTTCTACTCACAATCCCGACCACGTTTTTATTTGCAATTCAAAAGTGGCTGTAGTGAAAGATAGTACTATAGCTGCAATTGGCACTCCCGATGAGGTAATGACTGAAGCTTTGCTAAAAGACCTCTACGAGATAGATATTAAAATTATAAATCAAAAAAACAGAAAGATATGTTTCCCATTGTAATAATTGGTATGGGTCCTGGCAACCCCGAGCTGCTTACCTTAGCCGCTAAAAATGCCCTTGAGGAAGCTGATGTTATCCTCTTTGATTGTATGCCCGATGATACGCTGCTGAAAACCTTTCAGTTTAAGGGTGAAATCATTGCTATTGACAAGAAAACTGACCCTACAGCTATGTTGGCTGCAATGGAAGAGCACTACCGCGCAGGCAAAAAAGTATGCCGACTAAAACCTGGTGATGCACTCATTTTTAACGGAGGAGGCAAAGAGGCGAGCCTCTTAAAAGCTAAAGGCATCAACTTCAAAATGATACCCGGTATTACGGCTTCGTGTGCCGCAGCTAACATTTTTGCAGTACCCATTACTGAAATGGACGAAAGCGATGCCTCAATAAACTTTGTATATCACAACAATGAAACAAACCATCAGCAGCTAAAGCACTTGGCTGGAGCACTGAAATACGGCAGTACGTTGCATATCTATTTTGCTAATACAGAGTGCATAGGGCAAATTGTGGAGATTATCACTTCTGCAGGGGTAACTCCTGATATGCCTGTAGTGGTTGCCTCGCGCATTTCGGCTAAAGACGAGACTTCTGTAAAAACTACTTTAGGCAAAGTTGAAGCTACTTTGCGTTCTTTGGATATGAAGCGCCCTATGCTATTTATCATAGGTAAATACGTAGAGATACTCTCAAAGAAACAGGTTATACCCTTAGATAATTTGCTAATTAATAAATTATCTAATTAATAATTTTATATCGTTATGCTTGCATATTCACAACCTTTTTGTATCTTTGCAGCGCAAAAGGAGCTTATGCAAGCTCTCTTTTTTTAAATAACGTTATGTAATATATCGCATAACAATTTAATAATTAACCATTAATAATTAATATTAACCATTAATAATTAATATTAACCATTAATAATGAAACGTTTAGTATTTGCAATTGTACTACTTTCGGCAGCTGCACAAGCTCAAGAAAAAGTAAAAGATTCGGTAGCTGAGAGGCATTATGACCTGCAAGAGGTTACTATCTTTGGAAAACAAAATGGAAAGGTAGAACTCGTACCTACCCAAAAATTACAAGCTTCTACACTTCAAAACAATAACAAAACCAACGTAGTAGATGCTCTTAACCTACTCCCAGGGGTAAGTATCACCCAGTTTGGTGGTCGTAATGAGGGAACTATCTTTGTGCGTGGTTTTGATAATAAACGCACTCCTGTATACTATGATGGGATTCCTATCTACGCTCCTTACGATGGTAATTTTGACCTTAGTCGTTTTCTTACCTATGATTTAGGAAGTGTTTCGGTAGAAAAAGGCTTGGTATCTGTAAAATACGGGGCAAACGCTATGGGAGGTGCGGTGAATATCGTATCGCGTAGCCCACAAAAAGAATTGGATATCAATGGTACTTCGGGGGTTGGTTTTGCTGATGGTGCTGGTGTAAACTCTTACTTTACAGGGCTAAACGTAGGTACCCGCCAAAATAAGTACTATGCTATGGTATCGGGTTCTTTCAACAAACGCGAAAACTTTGTGCTTTCTAAAAACTTTGAACCTACAGCTTACCAAGATGCTGGCAAACGCCGTAACTCTGGTGCTTTTGACAAAAAATTAAGTGCTAAATTTGGCTACACTCCTAACGAAACCGATGAATACGCTTTGGGCTTTGTAAACCAACAAGCTAATAAGGATATTTCACCAGGGGTTGATAGGGTAGGTAATGGTAGCTGGGCACTTTACCCTGTTTACAACAAAACAAGCTTGTATGCTAAAACCAAAACCAAAATAGCACGCGAAACTTTCTTAAACTTTACAGGATATTACGACAAGTATTATAACGAAATGAGGCGTTATGATGACGAGACTTATACAACCATAAATAGACCTAAAACTTCTTTTATCAGTATCTATGATGACTATTCGGCTGGAGGTATCCTTACTTTTAGCACTAAAGCACTTAATCGCAATGCTATTACCTTTACTGTTAATGAAAAATACGACCACCATAAAGAACACAATGCCGAAATAGCAGCGAATCCTGCTATAGGGCAAACCTTTAGAGCTGGAGAGCCTGAACAATCTTATAAAGACAATACTCTTTATGCAGGGATAGAAGATGTTATCACCCTTACCGATTGGCTTGATGCTGTAGTGGGTGCTTCATACAACCAACGCAAAAATATTTTGGCACAGGAATATGGTACTCACTATCTCACCGGAGCTCGTAATGTATTGTACGATTTCCCTACAGGTAATGACAGTGCTTTTGACTTTAAGGGAGGACTTGTATTCAAGCCTGCTGAAAACCAAAACATCACTTTATCGGCTTCTAAACGCTCTCGTTTTGCTTCACAAAAAGAACGTTACTCAAGCAGATTTGGTGGACAAGTGCCTAACCCCGACTTAAAATCAGAATACTCAATAGCTTACGACCTTACTTATACAGGTAAAGTATTAGACAATAAACTACAATACGAAGTTTCTGGTTTTATTAATGATGTAACCAATGCCATTTATGAACTCACTGTGGGGGTAGATAGTAGTGGTAGAAATATAATATATAATACCAACCTCGGTAAGGCACTCTATCAAGGTTTTGAAGCGGGTGTAGGCTATGCTCCTATTAAATATTTCTCTTTTGGAGCTAATTACAGCTTTATAGAAATGAAAGACCAAACCCAAAACAGCAATTTGAAACTTACCAATGTGCCTAAATACAAACTAGTAGGTTTTGCAACTATTTCTATACCTGAAATCAGAACTAAACTACACCTAAATACTGAAACTTACGGCAAACGTTACCTAAATAGTCAGGGTGATGAAGCTCCTGATTTTACACTTGTAAATACCAAACTCAATGTAACTCTTTACAAAGGATTAGAGTTTAACTTCGGTGTAAACAACCTTTTGGACAGAAATTACTATTGGGCTAGTGGTTGGCCGCAAGCAGGTCGTAACTTTATAAGTGGTTTATCCTACAATTTCTAAGATTTTGTTTTACTCTTAATAAAAATGCTTTGGTAGCATTTTATCAAAGCATTTTTTCAATGAAAATCATTTAAATACTAATTATATATACAATGAAAAGATTTTTTAAATACGTATCGTTTGTAGCTATCAGTATAGCTTTGGCTACAGCTTGCGAAAAAGCAGATGAAAGTGCTTTGCCTAATATCCCTTTAAAGCTAAGTACCGATGAAGGAAATACAAAAGCTGTAGTGCTTACCCTTGAAAAAGGAAAAACTTTCCCCGAAGCAAAACAAGGGGGCAAAGGCGGCAATAACCAAGGTGGCGGCAAAGGCGGCAACAACCAAGGTGGTGGCAAAAGCGGCAATAATCAAGGCGGTGGCAAAGGTGGTAACAACCAAGGTGGCAAAGGCAATAAAGATACTGCACCTACAAGTATTACTATCATTTCGGGCAGTAGTGATTACAGTATAAAATCACTAAACGAGGCTGTAGCTACTGTTTCTCTAAAAAATATGAGTGTAGTAATAAAAGCTATAGAAGTAGGTACTACTACAGTAGTAGTAACCGACAATTACACCAAACAAACTAAAGAAATAGGTGTAAAAGTAACTACGCCTAAACAAGGCGGCAACCATAGTGGAGGCAAAGGCGGTAAAAAGAATTAAGAAGGTTGCTTTTTATAAAATAAGATTTTGTTTTTACTCTTGATAAAAATGCTTTGGTAATCATCTATCAAAGCATTTTTTTTATTATATTTGCAGCGTGTTACAGCCCATATAGTTTCCGATGAAGAATTATTTATTTTTATGTATTGCTTTTTTGCTAATAGTAAGTTGCGATAATACCCCTAAAAAACAAACAGAAAACGTTTCTGCCGAAAAAATATCTCTTACCGATATGGCAGGGCGAAAAGTGCTAGTACCTAAAAGCATTAACAAGGCTTTTATAGACCGCTCCTCTGTGCATCTAGTCTATGCTCTCGATACCTTATTACCTGTAAATAGGGTATTTAACTACAACGAATCCGAAAAAAAATACCTCAAAAAGAGCTTTTACGAAGGAAAACCCTACGTAATTGGCACCCCCATAGAGGAGATTATCAAACTGCGCCCAGAGGTAATACTACTCACCATATCGCTACAAACGGAAGCCGAACGAGCTAAAGAAATAGAAAAAGCTGATATTTTGCAACAAAAAACAAAAATACCTGTAGTACTATTCAGTGGCGATTTTGAGCAATACACCCAAGCCCTTACGCTCTTAGGAACGCTTTTGCACAAAGAACAAGAAGCAAAAGAACTCAACGCTTTTATTGAAAAGTATTGCTATAGCATTCCAAAAGTGGTAGCTACCATACCCGAAAACAAACGCAAAACTGTCTACTATGCCGAAGGTATGAATGGATTGCAAACCGAACCGCCTACTTCATTGCACAGCTATCTTATCAACTATACAGGGGGTAAAAACATTGCCGAAGTAGAGCTGCTCCCTGGTAAAGGCAAAACCAATGTTTCTATTGAGCAGATATACCGCTGGGATCCTGATATGATATTGGTATGGTCGGGTAATTTTGACGATTTATACAGCTATAAGGCTATTCGTAAAGAAAAAATATGGCAACAGCTACGGGCTGTAAAAGAGAACCAAGTATACCAAGTGCCTTGGCGCCCCTTTGGCTGGATAGACCGCCCACCTGGTTTAGGTCGTGTGATGGGAAGTATATGGCTGGCAAGCCTCACTTACCCCGATTACTTTAGGGCTGATATTGTGCCTATTACTCAAGAGTTTTTCAAGAAATTTTACCATTATGATATGGATTACATAGAAACAAGAGAAATTATTTCAGCACAAATAGCTATTGATAATTGAGAAATTAATTAACTTAAAAAACATTCATACAATGAAAATAACAGAATTAGAACCAAAACAATTATGGGCGAACTTTGCCAGCCTAAATGCTGTACCTCGCCCTTCAAAAAAAGAAGAGCAAGTAATTGCTTTTATGGTGGCTTTTGGTAAAAGCTTAGGGCTTGATACTTATCAGGACGAAACAGGTAACGTGATTATCAAAAAACCTGCTTCAGCAGGTATGGAAAACCGCAAAACGGTGGTGCTACAATCGCACCTCGATATGGTACACCAAAAAAACAATGATACTGTATTCGACTTCAGTACTGAAGGTATCAAAATGTTAGTAGATGGCGATTGGGTACGTGCCGATGGTACAACTCTTGGTGCTGATAACGGTATAGGCGTAGCAAGCATTATGGCTATCTTGCAAAGCAAAGATATTGCACACCCTGCTATTGAAGCCCTTTTCACTATTGATGAAGAGACTGGTATGACAGGGGCTAAGGGATTGAAAGGGGGCTTACTATCAGGAGCTTACCTGCTGAACTTAGATACTGAAGAAGATGACGAGATAGATATAGGCTGTGCTGGTGGGGTGGATGTATCGGCTTTTAGAGAATATGATACTGTACCTACTCCTGCAGATGCGATGGCTTATACCTTATCAGTGAAAGGACTACACGGCGGTCATAGCGGTATGGACATTCACAAAGGTTATGCCAACGCCAACAAACTGATGAATAGGTTGTTATTTACTTGCGCTGAAAAGTTTGACTTGCACATTGCTGAAATAGACGGCGGCGGACTTAGGAATGCTATCCCTCGTGAAAGTGTTGCCATTATCACTATAGATAAAAAAGAGGAAGATGCTTTCAAAAAAGAGATAGCACAGCTTACAAAGGATTTACAACACGAATTTTCAGTAACCGAACCTACGCTAAGTGTACTTCTCGCTCCTACTGTCTTGCCTGAAAGGGTAATGGAAGTAGAGGAACAGCAAGATATATTGCGAGCTATTTATGCTGCTTTCAATGGGGTATACAAAATGAGTCAATCCATAACCGACCTTGTGGAAACGAGCAACAACGTAGCAAGGGTACTACTGAAAGACGGTGAAGTGAATGTATATTGCCTTACACGCTCGGCTTCCGAAACTTCTAAATACGACTTGGCTGATACCATTAGAGCTGCCTTTGAATTAGCTGGCTTTGAGGTAGAATATACAGGTAGTTACCCAGGCTGGGAGCCGAAAGTAGATGCCGAAATACTGAAAATTGTAAAAGAGCAGTACGAAACCCTTTTTGGTGAAACGCCACAAGTAGTAGCGTGCCACGCAGGTTTAGAATGTGGTATTTTGGGCACTCATTACCCCACTATGGAAATGGTAAGTTTTGGACCCACTATCAAAGGAGCGCACTCACCTGCCGAAAAAGTAAACATTGCTTCAGTACAAAAATTCTGGAAGTTCTTGCTGTCTATATTGCAAAATATACCCGTTAAATAATAAGTAATCAGCTTTTTATAACTGAATATCCCCTATCGCTCATACTCGTAAAAACGTATGAGCGATATTTTTTTAATCAATTTATAGGAAACTTTTTTTGTTTATTAAGTTTTTTGTAGTACCTTTGCCCCCGATTTAGAAAAAACAACAAATGGATTTAATTAAACTTTCTATTAAACGTCCCAGCGTCCTGATTGTAATGCTAACGCTGTTACTATTAGGGGGCTTTTATTCTTATAAACTATTGAACTACGAACTTATCCCTAAGTTTGAAGTGAATGTAGTAACTATCTCTACTATTTATCCTGGTGCCTCACCTTCTGAAGTTGAGAGTACAGTTACTAAGAGGATTGAAGATGCGGTATCTGCCTTGGAAAATATCAAGAAGATACAATCGTATTCGTATGAAAGCCTTTCGGTGGTAGTGGTACAACTTACCAATGATGCCAATGTAGATAATACCCTCAATGAGGCACAGCGTAAGATTAACGCTATCCGTGCCAATTTGCCCACCGATGCCAAAGAGCCTTCACTTAGCAAATTCTCTCTCTCTGATTTGCCTATCGTTTCTATTGGGGTAACCTCTAAACTTTCTTCGCAAGAGCTTTACGATTTGGTAGATAAGAAAATACAACCTGAACTATCGCGTGTGCCTGGGGTAGCGCAAGTGAATATCATCGGGGGGCGCAAGCGTGAAATACGAGTAAGTATTGATGCTAAAAAATTGGAAGGTTATGGTATTTCTATTGGGCAAATACAACAGCTCATTGCAGCTTCCAACTTAGAGATACCTGCAGGTAAAATTAAAACACGTGAGAATAGCACCTCTATACGTTTGCTGGGTAAAATTCAAGATGTAGCGCAGTTGCGTAATCTTACCTTAGCTTCGCAAAATGGAATAGAAATACGACTTTCGGATGTTGCCGATGTGCAAGATACCGAAGAAGAGGCTGAAAAAATAGCACGTATAGACCAAGAAAATACACTCTTATTACAAGTTCTTAAACAAACTGATGCCAATGCAGTATCGGTGAGCGAGTTGGTACGCAAGAAAATGGAACAAGTAGAGCAGACTTATAAAAATGAAGGTGTAAAAATGTTATTGGCAGAAGATACCAGCGAATTTACCCTACACGCTGCCAATTCAGTAATGTTCGACCTTGTCTTAGCTATCGTATTGGTGGCTGTGGTGATGTTCTTCTTCTTGCACAGCTTGCGCAACGCCCTTATCGTAATGGTATCTATCCCTACCTCACTTATTGCTGCCTTTATAGGTATGTATTTCTTCGGCTTTACACTGAACTTGATGAGCTTAGTAGCCCTTTCGTTGGTGGTAGGTATCTTGGTGGATGACGCTATTGTGGTGCTTGAAAATATACACCGCCATATGGAAATGGGCAAAAATAAAGTACGCGCTGCCTTCGATGGTTCAAAAGAAATCGTACTAACGGTTATGGCGATTACTTTGGTAATTGTGGTGGTATTCGTACCTATTTCTATTGGTAACTCTATAGTAGTGAATATTGTGCGCGAGTTCTGTATGACGGTGGCTATCGCTACAATGCTTTCGTTGCTAATGTCATTTACAGTAGTGCCTTGGTTGTACTCACGTGTTGGTAAGTTGGAACACGCCAATCCTAATTCGGTATTAGGAAAGATTGCTATAGGTTTTGAGGATTATCTCAAACGCTTTACAAAGCTCTTCTCCGATTTATTGGTATGGGTATTTGCCAACAAGTGGAAAACGATTATTTTGGTATTCTTCCTCTTTGTAGGCTCTTGTTCGCTTATCCCTACAGGCTTTATAGGTGCTGAATTTATGCCTCCTATGGATAGAGGTAAATTCTTAGTACAGTTTGAGCTCAACAAAGATGCTTCGTTAGAACAAACTAACTTTATCACCCAAAAAGCTGAAAATTACTTGCGTGGCTTGAAAGTAGAGGGTACTAATAAACCTTTGGTAGAGAGTATGATTACTACGGTAGGACAGTCTACAAGTGGTATGGGAGGTACACAAGCAACTCCTTACAAATCCGAAATACAACTTACTCTTGTAGATAAAAAAGAACGTAGCGAATCTACTAATATAATAGCTGCCAAACTAAAACGCGAACTCACACAGTATTTAGTAGATGCCAAAGTGAAAACAGTACCTGTCGGATTGATGGGGGCTGAGCAATCACCTATTGCTTTGGTAATTACTTCCGATAACGTAGAAGTTGCTCAACAATATGCTGAAAAGGCGGCAGGATTGCTTAAAACTATTGACGGAGCTACCGAAATAAAACTTAGTTCAGAAGCAGGTAACCCCGAAATAAACGTAGAGTTAGACCGCGACAAGATGACCCTATTAGGGCTAAATGTCGCTACTGTAGGTACTACTATGCGTACTGCTTTCAATGGTAATGACGATAGTAAATTCCGCACCGGCGATTCTGAATACGACATCAACATACTATTTCAAGACGGCGACCGCCAGTCAATAGCAAATATTGAGAATATGACCTTTATCAATGCTGCAGGGCAACAGATAAAACTCTCGCAATTTGCAACTATCAATTATGCATCAGGTCCTACACAGTTAGAGCGTTATGACAAGTCGCCTTCGGTAACAGTACAAGCGCAATCAGTAGGTCGCCCTTCAGGTACTATCGTGGCTGAATGGAAAACAAAACTCGAAACCCTACAGAAACCTACTAATGTACACTTTGTATTTTCAGGCGACCAAGAGATGCAAGATGAAGGATTTGGTACTATATTCATATCATTATTTGCAGCTATCCTTTTGGTATATATGGTGATGGTAGTGCTGTACGACAGTTTCTCACGTCCGTTTGTGGTGTTGTTCTCTATCCCACTATCGTTTATTGGGGCACTGATAGCTTTAGCCTTAGCCAATATGTCACTCAATACCTTCACCCTTTTGGGTATGATTATGCTTATCGGGTTGGTAGCCAAAAACGCTATTATGCTAGTAGATTTTGCCAACCACCGCAAACTGGAAGGGGAAGATACTGTAACCGCACTAATACAAGCCAACCACGCCCGTTTGCGCCCTATCTTGATGACAACCATTGCGATGGTGGCAGGTATGATTCCACTTGCTATTGCCAATGGAGCTGGTGCTGAGGTGAACAAAGGTTTGGCAATTGTAATCATCGGCGGACTTCTTTCGTCTCTATTCCTTACGCTTATTGTAGTGCCTTTGGTATATCTCATCTTTGATAATATAGGCAAACGCTTTGGTAAAGAAACCAAAGTAGATTATGAAAAACTAATGATTGCCGACTATGAGCACAAAGAAATAAAAGGCGAACACGAAATATAAATAATTAGCAAATTAGCCAATTAGTAAATGTAAAAATTACTAATTGGCTAATTTCTTTTATTGAGTTGTCTATTTAATTACATACTAATTGACTTTGGGAAACGGGAGAACGTTCTACAATTCTTTTTATTAAACTGTTAAAGATAGTATCTTTATTTTGTGAGCGATTGATTCTAAAACTATACTCAGCTAAATAGCGGTCTATATTAAACTCTGAATCCCAAGAATATATACCTCTTATCCAAGATTTTACTTGATGTATTATCTTATGTAATGTAGGAAAATTCTTCCCATTATTACTAGGAATTTGAGTTATATCAAAGTCTTTTATAGGTTTATATCCTTTCCATTCGTCAGTAGTAACTTGTGCTGTTTTACTAATGTGTTTATCAAATATTGTTCGTAATGATTTTGAGGAATAGTCAGGTATTTTTAGTGCATAAAAGTGCTTTACTTTGCCTCGGTCAGTAAGTTCCATTGCACAAAGAACTTTCTTTTTCTTTGTGTCATAGCTT
>NZ_KB291300.1:0-37203 GCF_000318275.2 Capnocytophaga sp. oral taxon 332 str. F0381 | reverse complement strand
GAGAAATCACTCGCTGGTTTTTTTGTTGGGGGATAGTGCTGTGTGTTTGTTGTTGGGGATTGAGTTGATTATTAGAGCTTTAAAAAATATTTATAAATTTTTTAAAATAAAACTTGCTTTATTCAAAAGAAAATGATACCTTTGCCACAATTAACGAAACACAAACGAAAAAATTACTTTTTATGGATAAGTATTCTTTTTTGAATGCCGCAAGTACGGCTTTCTTTGGTGATTTGTACGACAAATATTTAGAAAATCCCGATGCCATAGAGCCCAGCTGGCGTGCCTTTTTTCAGGGTTTTGATTTTGGTCAGGAGCAATACGGCTCTTCAATAGAAGAAGCGGTACCCGTAATGGTTCAGCAAGTGGTAAACAATGACGCTGCAGCCACATCGGGACTTTCAGAAAAAGTAAAAAAAGAATTTGGAGTACTGAACCTTATCAATGCCTATCGCACTTATGGGCATTTGCACGCACAAATTAGCCCTTTGAGTGAAAGGGAATCCTTATTACCAAGCTTATCGCTTGAGAATTTTGGGCTATCATCTAATGATTTGGCTATAGTATTTGATGCTGCCAGCGAGATAGGTTTACCCCCTTCACCGCTCAGTACTATTGTAAATACACTTAAAGCTACTTACTGCCAATCAGTAGGTGTAGAATATCAGTATATACGCGATGAACAAGTGCGCAAATGGTTTGATAAACGTTTGCAGCAGCACAATAATACAACACAACTTAGCAAAGAGCAGAAATTACACCTACTAAAAAAACTAAATGAAGCTACTTCGTTTGAAAACTTTTTGCATACTAAATACGTAGGGCAAAAGCGTTTTTCATTGGAAGGTAATGATTCACTTGTAGCAGGGCTTGACTTTTTGGTAGAAGCTGCAGCCGATAAAGGTGTTACACATTTAGTGTTGGGTATGGCGCACCGCGGGCGCTTGAATGTTTTGGCAAACGTATTTGGTAAAAATCCGCAGGATATATTCTCGGAATTTGACGGTAAAGACTACGAGATGGACGATTGGTTTGACGGCGATGTGAAATATCACTTAGGTATTAGCAGCGAGCGCGTTACACAATCAGGTAAAAAAGTAGATATGAATTTAGTGCCCAACCCTTCACACCTTGAAACTGTAGCTGCAGTAGTGGGGGGGATTATGCGAGCTAAACAAGATCATTATTGCCAAGATGACAATCGCAAAGGGCTGCCGATTATTATTCACGGCGATGCTGCTGTATCGGGGCAAGGTATAGTGTATGAAACTGTACAAATGTGTGGTTTACCAGGGTTTACTACAGCGGGAACTATCCATATAGTGGTGAATAACCAAGTAGGCTTTACTACTAATTATACTGATTCCCGCTCTTCATTGTATTGTACTGATATTGCTAAAGTGAATGATTCGCCTGTATTGCACGTAAATGCTGATGATGCCGAAGCTGTAGTACATACATTCTTGTTAGCCTTAGAATATCGTCAGCACTTTGGAAAAGATGTATATATAGACTTGGTAGGCTACCGAAAATACGGTCATAACGAAGGTGATGAGCCTCGTTTTACGCAACCTAAAATGTATAAAACGATAGGCAAACACGATAATCCACGTAACATATACGCTCAAAAACTTATCGCTGAAGGGGTTGTGAACCAAGCAGCACTTACAGCGATGGAAAATAACTATAAGGCAAAGTTAGACAATGATTTAGAAACTTCGCGTAAAGAGCCGCTTACTGTTATTAAGCCTTTTATGCAAACAGAATGGCAGGGCTTTGAATTGGCAAATCCTGAAACAATGCTTAAAAAGGTAAATACCCAAATAAGCAAAGAAACACTTACCGAAATAGCTACCTTGCTTACTGAACTTCCTGAAGGTAAAAACTTTATGAATAAAGTGAAAAAAGTAGTTGCTGACAGAAAAGAAGGGTTCTTTGAAAACAATCATATTGATTGGGGTATGGCAGAGCTTTTGGCTTATGGTTCGCTTTTGGCAGAAGGTTTTGATGTACGACTAACAGGTGAAGATGTGCAACGAGGTACATTCTCTCACCGACACGTGGTAGTAAAAACAGATGATACTGAAGAGGCTCACAACTTTTTACATCAATTGAAAAAGAAAGATAGCTTAGCAAAAGGTAACTTCTATATATACAACTCATTGTTATCGGAATATGGGGTATTAGGCTACGAATATGGTTATGCGATGGCGAGCCCTAATACGCTTACTATCTGGGAGGCTCAGTTTGGAGACTTTTCTAACGGAGCGCAGATAATGCTTGACCAATATATTTCGTGTGGTGAAGACAAATGGAAAGTACAAGACGGGCTTGTGATGTTGTTGCCTCACGGTTATGAAGGACAGGGAGCTGAACACTCATCGGCACGTATTGAGCGTTATTTGCAATTGTGTGCTGAAAATAATATGTATGTGACCAACTGTACTACACCTGCAAACTTTTTCCATCTTTTGCGCCGACAGATGATTACTAACTTCCGCAAGCCGCTAGTTGTATTTACGCCTAAGAGCTTGTTGCGCCACCCCCAAGTAATCTCTACAGTAGAGGACTTGGCTACAGGGCAGTTTGAAGAGGTATTAAAAGACCCAGTGGTAGCAGCTGAAAAAGTAAAACGTGTGGTATTTTGTTCGGGGCGTTTTTATTACGACCTTTATGCTGAACGTGAAAAATTAGGCAGAGAAGATGTAGCATTGGTGCGTATAGAGCAACTTTTCCCATTGCCTGTGGCACAGTTACAAGAAGTGATAGCACTTTATGCAAATGCAACAGAGTATATATGGGCACAAGAAGAACCTAAAAATATGGGTGCTTACGGCTATATGCTTATGAATTTTGATTTAGTGAAATGGCGTTATGTAGGTACACCTGCTTATGCAGCACCAGCTTCGGGTAGCCACACACGCGATCGCAAACGACACAATGCAGTGATAGCAAAAGTATTTGAATAGGATAAACTAACAACTAAATAATAAAGAAAGACTATGTTGGAAATGAAAGTTCCCTCACCAGGTGAGTCGATTACAGAAGTAGAAATAGCTCGTTGGTTAGTACAAACGGGTGATTATGTAGAAAAAGACCAAGCGATAGCAGAGGTAGATTCTGATAAAGCTACTCTTGAGCTACCAGCTGAAGCTGCAGGAGTTATTACATTACAAGCTGAAGAAGGCGAAGCTGTAAAAGTAGGGCAAGTAGTATGCTTGATAGATACAGCAGCACCTAAACCCGCAGGAGGTAGTGCCCCAGCTGCAGCTGCACCAGCCCCAGCTCCTGCTCCTGTAGCAGCTCCGGCACCTGCCCCAGCCCCAGTAGCAGCACCTGCATCAGCCCCAGCACCTGCTTCGGCACCAGCAGGAGGACATCCAAGTCCTGCGGCACGTAAGATATTGGAAGAACGAGAAATTCCAGCATCATCAGTAGTGGGTAGTGGCAAAGGAGGACGTATTACTAAAAATGATGCTGTTATAGCGTCAAAACCTTCAATGGGTACTCCTACAGGAGGCGCAAGAGCCGAAGTACGCTCTAAAATGAGTATGTTGCGCCGCAAAGTAGCAGAGCGTTTGGTAAGTGCTAAAAATGAAACAGCAATGCTTACTACGTTTAACGAGGTGGATATGACTACTATTTATGCACTTAGAGCACAATACAAAGATGCTTTTAAAGCTAAACACAATGTGAGTCTTGGCTTTATGTCATTCTTTACGCTAGCTGTAGTGCGTGCATTAAAACTCTTCCCCGATGTAAATTCAATGATTGATGGGCAAGAAAAGGTTACTTATCAGTATTACGATATTTCAATAGCGGTATCGGGTCCTAAAGGTTTGATGGTGCCTGTAATACGCAATGCCGAAAACTTGTCATTCAGAGGTGTAGAAGCTGAAGTAAAACGCTTAGCACTACGTGCCCGTGACGGACAAATTACGGTAGATGAGATGACGGGAGGTACTTTTACCATTACTAATGGAGGTGTATTTGGTTCTATGCTTTCTACCCCTATTATCAACCCACCTCAATCAGGTATTTTGGGAATGCACAATATTGTAGATCGTGCGATAGTGCGTGATGGCAAAATAGTTGTAGCGCCTGTAATGTACGTAGCGCTTTCATATGATCACCGCATTATAGATGGTCGCGAATCAGTAGGATTCTTGGTAGCTGTAAAAGAAGCTTTAGAAAACCCTGTAGAACTACTGATGAATGGCAATCCTGCTCAAGCTTTAGAGTTGTAGGATAATTTTACTTATATACTTTGCCAAAGGTTATCGCCTATGTACGACCTTTGGCAAAGTTTTATTGCCCGTGCGGTTCGTACCTTTTCTAAAGTTGAATACAAAAATTCTCCTTTATTTTTAATAGTAAATAACAAATATAGAAAGAAAAATATCATAAAAAATAAAGTGTTGTTTTTCAATATAAGTATTTGTACTACAATGAATTATTCTGTGATTATCATTAATAATTCAAGTAATAGGAGAAAAAATATTTTGTTATTCAAAAAAAAATATGTACTTTTGCGCTCGCTATTGATAAAATAGAGAGATAATTATTATTTTAATAAGATTTTAAAGATTTACAAGCAATGAAAAGAACATTTCAACCTTCTAAGAGAAAAAGAAGAAATAAACACGGTTTCAGAGAGCGTATGGCGACTGCCAATGGTAGAAAAGTATTAGCACGCCGCAGAGCAAAGGGGCGCAAAAAGCTAACAGTTTCATCAGAACCACGACATAAAAAATAAACCTTTTTTTTAAGGTAATAGAATAAGTAACAGATAAAGAGTATAGAAGGTATTTTGCTCATTATCTGTTACTTGTTGCTTAATATACTATACAATGAAGATTACATTTCTTGGTACGGGAACTTCGCAGGGGGTACCTGTGATAGGTAGTAATCACCCTGTGAGTAGGAGTACTAATACAAAGGATAAGCGCTTGCGCACTTCTGCACTTATCAGCTGGGGCAACACTAATATAGCAATTGATTGCAGTCCTGATTTTAGGCAACAGATGTTACGCAATGATGTGAAACATTTGGAGGCAATTTTATTTACTCACGAACACGCAGACCATACGGCAGGCTTAGACGACATACGTCCTTTTGTTTATCATCAAGGTGATATGCCTATTTATGGATTGAAACGTGTGATAAATGAATTGAGAACACGTTTTGCTTATATATTTGCTACTGAAAATAGGTATGAAGGTGCGCCCTCAGTAATTGTTAATGAGGTATCTACAGCACCTTTTGAGTTGCAAGGTAAGACGATTGTTCCCATTGCGGTACAACACGGAAAACTTCCTATATTGGGTTATCGGATCGAGAATTTGGCTTATATTACAGATGCTAAATATATAGCTGATAGTGAGCTTGAGAAGCTAAAGGGCTTAGATGTGTTGGTACTGAATTGTTTGCGTGATGAGATGCACCCTACACATCTTAATTTGGATGAGGCACTTGCTATTATAGCAGTATTAAAACCTAAACACACCTATTTTACGCATATTAGTCAGACGTTTGGGTTTCACGATGAAGTACAACGCAGGCTGCCTGAAAATGTGTATTTAGCCTATGACGATTTGGTGGTAGAGTGTTAATGTTTAGTTAATTATTATGTAGTTATATCAAAAAGCAGTAACTTTGCGGCGGATTAAATTACATTGAAAATGAGAAAAATTACTTTTCTGATGCTAATGCTTGCATTGGTAACAGCTTGCAAAAGTGGGCAAAGTACAAGCTCAATGACCGCAAAGCCTAAAGAAACTAACATTGCTAATAAGGCAATTAAAGGTGAATGGACTTTGAAGTCTATCACATACAGTGAAAAAGGTAAATTTGAAGTTACCTTACTAAATGATACTTCAAAAGAATGTTTTGAAGGTAGCACTTGGAAGTTTGTGCCTAATAACAATCGTGGACATTATACAATTAATGCTTCAGATTGTTCAACAGGGCAAAGGAACTTTGTTTTCTTTGTACAAGAAGTAGATAAATCTACTGGCTATTACGATTTTATGTTGAAGCCTACAAATGAGAAGTATGAATCGAGCAGTAACCAAGGGTTGCGCATTCACTTAGCGAGCCTATCGGAAGATACTATGGTGTGGGAACAAACCGTAAGATTGGATGGGAAACCTTTTGTTATCACAATGAATTTTGTAAAATAATTAATTTATAGAAGAAATGAAGAGAATTGCAGTTTTAGTAATGTCAGCAGCCATATTATTGGTGAGCTGCGAGGCTTATAACAACACTAACAAGGCACAACGTGGTGCAGTAATAGGAGCTGCGGGTGGTGCGCTTTTAGGAGCTATATTGGGTAACAATGTAGGTAGCGGGCAAAATAGTGAGCTTGGTGCTGTACTTGGTACAGTAGTGGGTGGTGCTGCAGGGGCTGTTATTGGTCACCAAATGGACAAACAAGCTAAAAAAATAGAAGAAGAAATACCTGGAGCTGAAGTAAAACGAGTAGACGATGGTATTGTGGTTACATTTGATGAAAATAGTGGTGTGTATTTTGCTACAGCTAAGCACGATATTAATGCTAAATCAAAAGAAACTCTTGATAAATTGGTAGCAATATTAAAAGAATACCCTGAAACTAATGTACTTGTAGCAGGTTATACAGATAGCGTAGGTAAAGACCAATACAACTTAGGTCTTTCACAACGCCGTGCACAAGCTGTTACTAATTACTTTACAAGTGCAGGCTTGGCAGCGAGCCGCTTTACTACTAAATGGTATGGTAAGGCAAACCCTGTAGCTGATAACGCTACTCCTGAAGGTCGTGCTAAAAACCGCCGTGTGAACGTAGTAATCGTTCCTAATGAGAAGATGAAAGCTGATGCTGAAAAAGAAGCAGCTAATAAATAAATTGCTTTGTTTGAATAGATAAAGCGTTGGAGCAATAGGCTCTGACGCTTTATTTTTGTCTTAATAAGATGTTATATAATAAGAAATATGCAGATATTTAAATTTGGAGGTGCTTCAGTAAAAGATGCTGCTGGAGTGCGTAATGTAGCTAAAATATTAGAAACCGTAGGCTATGCCCATACACTCATCGTTATTTCGGCTATGGGAAAGACTACTAATGCCTTGGAGCTCGTAGTAAATAATTATTTTAAAGACCCAAAAAAACTTGCAGAAAGCATTGCCGTAGTAAAAGACTTTCACTACCATATTATCCGTGAGCTCTTTGCTGATGAAAACCACCCCGTATATTGGAAAGTAGATGGGCTATTTGCTGAACTCACCTCGTTTTTAGAACGCAATAAATCGCCGAAACACAGTTTTGTATACGATCAGGTGATATGTTTTGGGGAGTTGATTTCTACTACTATTATTAGTCAGTATTTAAATGATAACGGCATAAAGAATACTTGGATAGATGTGCGTAACCTCGTAAAGACCGATAGCAACTATCGCGATGCAGCTATCAACTGGGACGAAACACAGACTAATATCACTACACACATCAATAAATCACTATTGAATATTACGCAAGGTTTTTTGGGTAGCGATGCCAACTTCTTTACAACTACTTTAGGACGTGAAGGTTCGGACTATACTGCTGCTATTTTTGCCTATTGCTTAGATGCTGAAAGCGTAACTATTTGGAAAGATGTTCCTGGTGTGCTCAATGCTGACCCTCGTTATTTTCAGGATACGCAGCTATTGCATAAAATTCCCTATAGCGAAGCAATAGAGTTGGCTTTTTATGGAGCTTCGGTAATTCACCCCAAAACCTTACAACCCTTACAGCAAAAAGAAATTCCCCTTTATGTACGTTCTTTTGTAAACCCTACAGCAGAGGGAAGTGCAGTGTGTAATGTCCCCGAATTAGACCCCAAAGTACCTTGTTTTATACTCAAGCAGCAGCAAGTGTTGTTATCATTATCTTCACGTGATTTTTCATTTATAATGGAAGAAGGTATTAGCTATATATTCAACAGCTTGCATAAAGCTCAAATGAAAGTGAGTGTGATACAAAATACAGCTATTAGCTTTTCGGTGTGTGTAGATAACAAGTTTGATACCCTCCCGATGCTCTTAGAGCTTTTGGAAGAACGTTTTAAGGTATCAGTAACTGAAAATGTAACCCTATTTACCATTAGGCACGCTACAGAAGCAGCTGTAAATAAAGTAATAGACCAAAAAGAAGTACTTTTGCAGCAAGTAGCTGCTAATACTGTACAAGTAGTAGTAAAATAGATGAAAAAAAAAGAGCTAAAGTAGTTACAATTGCTACTTTAGCTCTTTTTTTAGCCTTATTTTTTCCAATTCTTCAATATTTCGGAAGGAACACCTCCTTTGTGTAGCATAATAGCTGTAGTTTTAAACTGTACAAATGCTTTAGTAACGTACAAATACCCCTGATAGTCATTGCGAGTGCCCCAAGAGTTTTTAACAATGTAGTACTCACGATTGTTTTGGTCTTTTGCCAGCCCTACAATGTGCATAGCGTGGTCATCAGTAGTTTCGTAGTTATCAAAATCACGCTGACGCATTTCGGGTGTTATAGTTAGTTCATTGGTAGGCGGATTAGAAAATAAGCTTATACTTTCCTCATATGACATTGTATTCACATCTTTTTCAGGAACAAAAGCCACTCCGTTTTGCCAACTAAAATAACGTTCGCTCACATCAGAAGCCCACGCTACTGTATACCCTTTTTGGAGTGCATTATCTATCGTCTTAGTAATATCTGTCATAGCGATATTATAAGCGTGGTCATAACTCCAGTTATCAGGGACAGCCATAAAAACATTCTTGTAAAGAGGCTGGTCGTTATATGAAACCATCTCTATATAATCATCGGGGTTGATACCTACGCGTTCTTTAGCAAATGATAAGGGAGTGTATTTTTTACCTTCGTAGGTAAAGCTTTCAGGAGCAGCACCCAAGTAAGCATCTATTGTTGCCGTAAAAGCTGCAAGCCAGTTGGGTGTAAGTTTTTTTACCTTTTCACGTTTTACTAGTCCTTCCAAGAACCCTTTCAAAATAGGGTGCAATTCTGAAAAATCATTGCGATTAGAGCCGTATTGCAGTCCTGAATACACCTGTTGTGGCACTGCTCCATATTTGGCGTAACTATTGATAACATCGTGCAGTTCGCCTCCTTGCCCATAGTCTAAATATCCGTGCATACGCACATATTGTTTTGCTTTTTCTATATAGATATTGCGAGCGGTAAAAATTTCCGCAAGGTCTATAGGCTTTTTACCCATACGAATCATTTCGCTTTCAAGAAAAGAAGCACCTGCATAGCTCCAGCAAGTACCGCTACTGCCTTGGTCTTTCACGTCTGAGCGTTCCAAGTTGATAACTGTAGTAAATTTAAAGCCAGCGTTGTTAGAGCGGTTAGCAGCTACCGCATTGATCAGGTCATCTTGAGCTGAAACACTGAAGCTAAGCGCAGCAAAAGCCGCAAAAAGAGTTAATTTCTTCATTGAAAAATAGTTTAAAAGTTTGTAGGCGCAAAGATACAAAATAATGTTTAATAATCAATCATTAATGATTAATCCAAACCGATGAGCACAACCAAGCCTATTTAAAAACTATCGGATCACATCTATTTTACCGAACCTTAAGCGAAGGAAAAATACAACTTTGTGACACTTCCAAAATTTGCCTAAAAGTTATACTACACATACCAACCGTTAATTATAGTTTGTGATTTTAACAATATTTTAACTTCACTTAATTACTTAATAATAAGCTATTTACAAAATGAAACCCTGAAAACAGAGACAATAAGCTGCTAAATGTTTTTTTAAAAAGAAAATTATTTCTACTTTTGTGGCATTAATTGTATGGGTAAATAATGTGTGGAATAATTTACTACATAACTTTAGTATATTAGCAATGAAAAAGTTTCTAACAGCAATTACATTCTTATGGTTCACTGCGGCGGCTCTTGCCCAGTGTATAAATGTGCAGATAACCCCCATAAAAGGGAACTGCCATAACGACAACCAAATAAAGGTAGTAGCCAAAGCGATGCTTGTAAATGGGCAACAGCCTTCTATATGCCAAGCTACGCCCTCTAGCGGTAAGTTTACCGTAGAGATTGAGGGGGATGGAGCGAGTGGTATTTATAGGATGAGCCCCAGCCCAGTGGCAAATATTAACGCTTCAGCAGAATATACTTTTTACAATCTTTTTATTGGAAAGTATAAAATTACGGTACGTGATGAGATAACAGGTACGTTTGAAGAGCGCGAAGTAGATACTGAATCTAACTACCAGCTGATGAACTTTAGCAATATGGAGGCGATAGCGCCTACTTGTAATGAACCTAACACAGGAGGGATACGTTTTCGTATTCCCTCAGGTGGTATAGGTCCTTTTGAGGTGAGTATATTAGATATGAGCCGCAATGTGATTGTACCTGTGCAGGAATTTCCGCGCCCTACAGGGAGCAATTATATAGAAGTGCGCGGTGATAATGCCCACCCGCTACCTGTGAATAAACAGTTTATCTTGCAAGTGCACGACAAAACCAATACAGGCAACCCCAATTGTGGGGAAACGCGCCGTTTTCCTAGTTTGCAGATACCTTCTTCAGCTCTTTATACCGTTAATTGTATAGGTATAAAGACTTATGCGCGTTATCTGATTAAAAGAAATGATAATTGTAATTATGGAACGCTTACAATGTACCTGATAAGACCGGAAGATGGAAAGACATTGGGGTATATGATAGATGATATGACCTCGCTTCAGGATTTTTTTAAGCGTCCTGGTACAGCTGTTTTAAAGTTTTTAAACTCATCTAAACCTGCAGTAGATTTTTCATCAAGTTTTTCTGCTCATAATGGTGATCATCCTTATTATGCCGTTTATAGAGCAACGGATTTGAATATAGCATCTGGGGACGAGGTGGAAATCACCATTAAAGGACCTAAAAATACGATTAAGGAGCGTATAAAATTTGACAATCAAATTATTCCAGCACCAACAATTTCTATCTATAATAATTCTCAAAATTATACTCATTATAGTGTTAATAATTGTGCGGTAGTTTCTTCTACAACAAAATATTTGAGAACTTACGATGGTTCTAATACAGGAAGAAGTGCTTCCTATTCAGACCTTAATACAGGTGAAAATAGAGATTTTGAATGGGTTGGTGAATGGACGAACGGTTATGGTAATTTAACTTTACAGCGAAAAGTGGGGAGCAATTGGGTAGATGAACCTGATCAAAGTACTCCTTCTGTAGCAGGGGCTACCTATCGTTATATTTATAAAACAACTCCTCCTGGCTGTAACCCTTTGGTTTCGCCAGAAATAGTAATTGATTATCCTCCGCATAGTCATAATACTATCCCTACCCTCAATCATATAGATAAGGTGTGGGATTATATGAAAATAGGCTACGGGGTTATGGAAGGAACAGGAGCTATCAATATAGAACATTATCAAGCTTATCCTGCTTTTCCTATACGATATAAGATAATGCCAGCAGATGGCTCTACTACTATTACATATCAAGGGTATCCAGGGTTTTATGAAACCCAAACCCGTACCATCTCTTTCCCTATCATCTTCGATTCGGATTTAAACCCTGCGACAGGAGGAGGAAAATATTGGTATTATCACGGTGGTAGAACTCGTATGACAGTAACTAGTTTGCCATCGGGTAACTATATTATAGTAGCAAGTGATGCTTGTGGGCGTACTTCTACTCGTACGGTAAGTTTGCCTGCTACTCACTATAATCCTAAATTTGAAATTAAGAGAGATTGTGAGGTAGGGAAAGCTATCTTCCATATGGGAAGTGCCGTTTATAGTGATACAAGTATTCGCCATCAACTGCAAAAGAAACGCGAAGACCAATGGGGTAATATACATTGGGATAATGTGAATGGAGCTTTAGTTACAGGATTTAAAGGAGAGTTTCCTAACCTATTACCAGGTGATTACCGTATAACAAGTAGTGGTTATTACTATAATGCATTTTATAATGGTAGTCCCTTGCCAGATGCAACAGACCACGCAGAACCTAGAAGCTATTGGAGTAGTTATACTTATTATAAACACTTTACGATAAAACCATTGGAGAAATTAAAGCCAGTGGTGAATCCTATTGTTTGTAACGAAAATGCCAATACGGGTATGGTAGCGGTAGACGTTACAGGGCAGGAGGTATTCTTCCCGTTGGAGTTTTACCTCTATCGTCTTAGTACAGCAACGGCTACTACAGGTTCACTCGTGAAGAAAGTTACTTTCCAAGAAAGTGATAATACCTATCACTATTTGTTTGATAACTTAACTTCAGGTTATTATAGGGTAGTAGTTTCGCATCGTTGTAACGATTCGCCAGCAACCAATTTCAATTTGGATATAGATGCGGCTTTTGATCCATTCTTGGTGATGGATAGACCTGTACCTTTCTGTAAAGGCAACGAAGCGCGTATCAAATTGGGAGTATCGGATAAGATATTCAACATTAATTGGTATCGTTTGGATAGCAATGGCAATAAGAATCCATCTACGCCTATTAAAACAGGACAGTCGTTCTGGGAGCCAATTCAAGAAACCACCTCATATATGGCAGAGTATAGTTTGAATCCGAACTTGGGCTGTACTAATAATAGAGTATATACCAAATCGGCAACTATTGTGATGCCTCCAGAGGATGAGCCACCATTCTTTAAGCAGCCTTGTCCTGATGATATAGAAGTGACTGTAGATGCGGGACAATGCCGTAAGGCAGTGATGTGGCGTGTACCTACAGGCTACCCAACTTGTCACGGAGCAGTAACAGTGCACGGTTCGCATAATCCAGGGGACAGCTTCCCTATAGGGATTACTAGTGTAACCTATATATTACGCGACCCAGCTGGTTTGACCAATACTTGTACTTTCCACGTTATCGTAAAATCGAATGCACTGAAGCTTAATACGCAACAGCGCTATACCGATTTGGCAGGTAACACTATTACCGAATTGCAGGCTAACCAGCAATTTATATATGAATTGCGTTATAAGAATGACGGAGCAGATGCTATCAATCAGGCAACTATAGAGGTGAAATTACCTGATAGCACTACCTTATTTACTGATGGTAATCCGAACCTTACTGGTACAGGAGATAACAACTGGCAAAATCCTTACCCTATAATGACGTATAGTGCTGCTAATAAGACTTATAAGTTTGAAATAGGGGCAGAGACCTCACCAGGGGGTACACGTTATCAATCTACCTTGAAGTTGGGTGACCCAGAGCGTGTGATAAAAATACCACTTAAAACACAGGCAGATTGTGAGACCTTATTTGGTCCTTGTGCAAACTACCTACAAACAGAGCTGAAAGTTACCTACCGAGGTGGGGCAGCAGGCTGTGTGGGTGCAGAACTTGTAACTACAGGTACGCTTACAGCAACAGTAAACACATCGGGTTGTGAGCGTCAGGAGATGTCTTGTGGAACTGGACAGATAACCTTCAGGGCTATAGAGGGCTTTACTACTTATCAGTGGTATAACAGCAGTGGTATTATTTACGGGCAAAATGCATCTACTTATATAGCGCCAGGTTCTGGTATTTACAGGGTAGTGAAGACGGTATCTTGTTATGGAGAAAACCTTACAGTTACCGAGACGATTAATTACCAAACGATAACCGACACGACCGACCCAATACGAGCGCAAGCGAATAATATAGGGGTAGTATGTCCTAGTACAGGAGATTGGACAAGTCAGTTTTACTTGTGTAATGGCAATAGTAAGGTATTGCGAGTAAATTACCGCAATACGCCGTTTGAGTGGCAAGCGTGGAATGTATCTTGCAATGGACAGGCAGCGGGCTTGCAAGCAGGCTGTAGAGTAACTGATGATAACTGCTGGAGCACCATAGAGCAAGGCAGCACCTTTACTATTACCGATGAAGGGCTTTACAGAGTGAAGTTATTGAACTCAGGATGCGGACAAAGTTTCTATTTCCAAGTGATAAAGAATGGCTTGGGCGGTTCGTTTAGTGACCCACAATCCCACACCGATTACGAATTGGGTTCAGTAAAACACGAGTTCAATTCGAGTGGGGTAAGCTATAACGTAGTTATCTATAAAGATGGGGTACATTTGCGCACCGATATAGTTACTAAGACAGAAGGTAGGATAGAGAATTTGCCATCGGGTAACTACAATGTACAGGTGAGCTCGCCACAGATAGCGGGCTGTACGTTATCGTCTAACTTTACGATAGATAGAGTAGTGGGAATGCACGCAACGGCAACGTTTAACGGCTTTAAGAGCGGCTATTGCAACACAGCGAAGCTGAACTTAAAGGCAGAAGGAGGTCAGCCTACTTATAAGTTCTACGTGTGGAAGATAGACGGTGTACAACAATACCCAGACTATGCTACAGCACTAAATGATACTCCTATAGCATTGCAATTGGCCTCACAAGGCACAACAGGGGTGGATGTAGAAGTGCCGAATGTTACACAAATAGGAGAATACGAGTTTATCGCTTTTGATAGTACCAATGGACGCAAAGCCTTTAGCAATAAAGTAACGATATCGCCACCGGCACAACACACATTTGATTTAACGGTAACAGAAGAAATCAGTTGTGCGGCGCAACCTAATAGTGGGGTTATTAATATGAGCTTTGGGCCGGGCAGTCAGAATTTGAATCGTACAATAAAGTTGTTCCAATTGAAGAAAGACGGCACACGCAGTGGTACGAGTGAGTTTAGGTCGAGTCCAGCGGGGTTATTTACCAGTTTGCCAGCAGGCACTTATGAGATAGAGATGACCTCGAAGATAGCGGGCAATACTTGTAAGTACATCAAGAAGCCAGTGGTGATATTAGCGCCACAATCACCTTTGCGAGGTTATGCAGGAGTGGTAGCTGATCGCTCTTGTGATACACAAAACAACCAGTATAAGGTAGCCATCAATAACGTATCGGGCGGTAAAGCACCTTATAAATATAGTTTTGATGGAGAGAATACTTATGTGAATGAGAATGTAGGTTTTGTGAGTGCATCGGGCAATGTATATGTAAAAGATGACAAAGATTGTAAGCTCACCTTATCGGTAACCACTGAGATGACCGAGATACCAACGATAACGTTAAGTCCGGTATCGTATCGTTGTGATAATGGCTACGGAGCAGTAACCATTACGATAAGTGCCAACAGCTCGCAAACTTATGAATATATATTGGATGGCAGTGCGACAATTACCTTAAGTGGCGATAAGATTTTCCGTACTTTATCACCAGGGGTACATAGCTTTACACTATTCTATCGTCCGAGTGATTCACAAACAACGCCTAATGTATTGTTTGAAGAAGATTTTGGTACCCTTGATAGCAATGACTGTTTAGGAACAAATACAGGCTTGGTATGTAACAACAGTGGCACGAACTTATTAGACGGTCAGCATGTGGTTACCCAACAAGCGCCAGCAATGACCGGTTGGACAGTACCCACCAGCACAGGACGTTATTTAGCGATAGCAGGTAACGGAGCGGGCGAAGTAGTTTATAAGCGTAAATTATCGGGAGTAACGATGAACACACCACTTACGGTGAGTGTAGATGCGATTAATATGCTTACCGGCGGCGGGGTACAACCAAGGATGAGTGTAGCCTTGTGCCGAGTGAGTGATGGAGTAGCGTTGCGCACTAAACAGTTGGGCTTTGTAACTAATAGTTGGCAAAACTTAAGTGTTACCTTTAACGAGAGTGAAGTAGCAGGCTTTACAGGCAACGAATTAGAATTGCGTTTGCTTACTAGCAGTGGTTCGTCTTATGGTATCAAAGGTAACGACTATGCGATAGACAATATAAAAGTAGAACAGCCTACCAAGTATTGTGAGATGAAGCTTACACAGCTTATCAATATAGCCGCGAATAAAGAAATGCGCGTAGAGAAATACGGCGCAGAGAAGAATGTAAGCTGTATAGATGCACAAGACGGACAAGTGCGTGTGAAAGTAATCAATGCGCCAACAAACCAAGTGAAATACGCAGTAGAATGGACATATACCACTACAACCACTTGGACACAGACGACTTTGGATGCAGATGGTGTATTTACAGTAACGGGCTTAGAGGTAAATAACAACGGACGCTTGCGCGTACAAAGTGCCGACTATCCTTCTTGTATAACCACCTTGCCATATAGCATAGGGGCACCAGCACCTATAGTACCTACAGTAACACTAATGGAGCGAGTAACTTGCTTTAGCAATGGCAAGGCGAAGATAAAAGCATCAGCCACAGGAGGTACGGGTAACTATAAATACCAAGTAGGTTTGGTAAACGGCAGCTTGGGTGCAGCGCAACCATCGGCACATACGCCAAATCCTTATGAGATAAGCTCATTGGTACCAGGTACTTATAGTTTGGTAGTGATAGATGAGAACAATTGTAAGACCAGCACAACCTTTGTAATAGCAGATAAGGCAGTGTTGTCAGCTACAGCATCACCAGAGTCGTACTGCTACAATACAGGTTCGGACAAGAAAGTATTGATAGAAGTAACTACCGGTAATGGCAATTACAAAGTGCGTAGAGTAGGGGGTAACAGCTATACGTTTGATGCAGGAGAGTTTTTATATCCTGAAGTATTACAAGCAGGTAGCCATACTTTTGTACTGACTGATGGTTTTGGTTGTATGCAAACCCTTACAACAGAGGTATATGCACCAATGGCATTGGTAGTATCACCTACAACACAACTATATGCGGCTTGTACAGCGGGTACTCAGCAGTTTGATTTATCGGTAACGGGAGGTATCTCAACGATGAGTAAAACGTTTAGCTATAGTACAGACGGAGGAGTAACCTTCACTCATATTGCTACGGCTACAACACAAGCGACACTAAATATGGCAGTGCCAGCGGGTGAAGAAACTACGGTACAATTCAGAGTAAGTTATAAACCAAACGGTACAGAATGCCGTAGAGAGCGCTTGCTTACAATTAATTACGACCCACCACGTTTCTTGGGTAGCACCTTTACCCTTACTAAGGCGATATGTGGTAATAACAATGGTTCGGTATTGATTACACCGAATGATTACTACGTAGGAACCGCTTCACACAGCTTGGTGGTGAAAGATACCAACGGAGTAGTTCAAACAGTAACGGCAATGGCAGCAGGTAACTATATAGCTTACCTTACTGATGCACGAGGCTGCGTGGCTACGAGAGCCTTTACGATAGATAAAGTAGAACAAGTGAGCGCAACAGTATCTATAACTAAACAGATGGGTTGCCAACCACAAGACAAAGCAGAGTTGACAGTATACTTACGCGGAGGAGGTAAGACACCATACTCGGTGAAGGTACTCAATACGAGCACCAATAGTGAGACTACACAAACATCTATTTCGGATAGTGCAGCTCTGCCATTTGGCAACTTAGAGTACGGCGGATATAATATCAGTATTACCGATGGCAATGGTTGTGAGGTACAATTGCAAACGGTGGTGAACCCAAGCTCAAGTGTGATGAGTATCACCTTCCCAACACCGATGGCTTGCTCACTCAACACCTATGCTGATATTAAGGCAACTAGTACAGGTACCTTTACCTCTACAACGAGGGCTTACTTTGCGATATATCGCACAGGTATCCAAAATCCACCAGCAGGTTCGGCAGCTAATTTTGTACAGACAACAAACCTTGATGGTACAACCGATGATTGGTATTTAGGAACCGCTTCGGGAACAGGGGTAGTAGCACGCGTACCTAACTTGACACCAGGGGTAAATTACACTTTTGTAACTTATAATATGACTACAGGCTGTCGTTTTGTACAGAATGCTTCGGTAGCAGCACCTACTAGTGCAACGCTTACAGGAACAATACAAGTGAAGAACGTAACCTGTGCCGATGCAAGCAATGGTACCTTTACCTTTACGTTGACAGGAGGTTGGAATACTATGGCTACCCAAATGGACTGGAAAGTATTAAGAGCTGATAATCACCAACCACCTGCTACAGCAGGAACAATTACAGGTAATTTTGCTTCACCTTGGACAACCCCTCGATTTGTGAATGCGCAATTGCCAGCAGGTAAGTATTACTTACAAATTACCCAATATGTAAGTGGGGTAGCATCGTGTGTGAGTGCGTTTAACTTTGAGGTAAAACGTTCGCCACTACAACTCAATATGAGTACATCGGCAACAAGGAAAGCGACTTGCAACAGAAATGGACAGATGTACTTAGAGATAACAGGGGGTACGGCAACTTACACCTATGGTTATATAGATAGGAATACACCATATACACCAGCAATGGTAGCGGCAACAGTATCGGCAACGACACTTGCTTCTAAATACCTAGATATACCTGATGGTGTATGGGATGTGTATGTGAGTGACCACTATGGCTGTTTGCAATCCAGCACAGTAACCATTACTAAGTATGACACACCAAACGTGTCGACAGTAACCACACTGGCTTGTAGGGCTTACAACAATACTAATGGCAAGATACCAGTGCGTATAGACCTTAACCAAATAGGGGAAGGAGCACACTACTACAGCTTGGACGGCAGTGCGAGTGCGCCAGTGAATTGGACAATTGCTAACCAATCGTTTGAGGTAGAAGTAACGCCACTAGTAGCTCACACTATTACCATTACCGATGTGAATGGTTGTAGCACAAGTAAGACCTTTAGTACAACGGCAATCATTACAGCGACAGCTACGGTGATTAAACTTAAGACTTGTGCATCACCAACGGCAGAGGTACGAGTAGATGTATCGGGCGGTACGGGTACTTATACCTACAACTTAGAACGTTTGGACAATGGAGCGATAGCTAGTGAAACCCTCACCACAGGAGGACACTTCACAAGCACTACGGGAGGTGTAATAGTATTGGGTACTCCAACACTTACTTTGGCAGCAACGTATCGCATCAGTATTTACGATGCTGAAACTACTGATTGTCCAATAGTGAAAGAGGTAACGGTACAAGACCCTGACCCAATTAATATGAACAATGTAATAGTGAAGCCTTATCACGAAAAATGTAATAAGGGTCTCACCGCTACAGGAACAGGTTCAATAGATATAGCAATGCCATTGGATACAGATAGTTATACCTTTAGTATTACTACGGCTATAGACCTTACTACGGGTAATGCGATATCGGTAACTACTACGCCAGCGGTAGCGGGCACACACTCGGCAACGTTCAGAGAGTTGCACGGTACGCCACGTGGGGTACGTTACGACATAATGGTTAAAAACAGCACAGGCTGTGTGGCTGGAGTTACTACTATAGTTACATCGCCAGAGATGATTAGCTTTGAAGACGGAGTGATTACCGCTACACAATACTTGTGCGAGAATGGCGGCGCATTATCAGCACCTAAGGTAGTATTTGATGTAACGAAAGTGAAAGGCGGCGTACCGTCATACACCTATGAGTTTGTAGATGCAGCTACGGGAGTGAGTCTTGGTAATGGTAGTGAATACACCTTACCGAACCTTGCAGGAGGTACTTACTACGTGAAGGTGAAAGATGCATCGGGCAGTTGCGAAACTAGCACAGTGAGCGTAACGGTAGTGCCGGCGTTTGAACTTACAGGGTTAAGTGTAACGACAACAACATCGGCTACTTGTGTGGTAGATGAGGTGATATGCATTACAGTAAGCACTACGGGTTATATTGCAGGTACAGACTTGAAGTATATCGTACAAGGTACAGATAACAGTATAGCAACGATTACCACAGTGGCAAGCACTACGGTAGATATTCCTTTAGTGGGCTCTAAGAACCTAAAAGGTAGCAACTATACAGTGGAAGTAGTGAATATGCAAACGGGCTGTAACCTCACAGGGGTACACAAGGTGAAAGACCCTAATACGTTTGCTATAGAATCATCTAATGCTGTGAGAGCGGTATGTAATGATGACTATGGTAGTATTACATTATCGTTGATAGATAAAGACTTGTCTGACGGCGACCAAGCAGCAGCGGGCTTTACTTATACGATAACAGCTGTGAGTGGATTATCAACCACTACGCTAAACGCTACAGTAGCGGGTGGTACGGTAGTTACCATAACAGGACAATTAGTAGGAGGTTCATACGATATAGTAGCGACTTCGTTATCTACAGGTTGTGAGGTAGCAAAACACAGGTTTACTATCCCAGCTAACCCAGCGCCTATAGAGATAGTACGAGCACGCCAAGAAGTATCGGTAGATTGTAATAACCAAAATGCGGTAGCAAAAGTGTACTTAAAAGGCGGAGAAGGTACCTTTACGGTAACACTTACTCCAATAGGAGGAACACCAGGAGCACCAATAGTAAAAGGCGGAGAGCTTGCAACTACCAATGGTATAGCCTTTGACCCGCTTAATGCAGGTAGTTACCAGATTACTTTGGAAGACAGCTTGGGTTGTACACGCTTTACAGGTAGCAATACGGTAGATATAGATCCATATGACGCTATCAATGTAAGTAGCATCACAGTACAAGTAACCTCTATTACTTGTGTAGATGCCAACGATGGTAAGCTGAAAGTAAGCAATGTAACAGGAGGCACAAGACCTTATGCTTATAAGTTAGTACGTTTATCGGCAACGGGTACAGAACTACCATCGATAACAGAGAATGGCAACACTTATACCTTTGAAGGGATAGAGCCAGGTACTTATAGGGTAGATGTGATAGATTCGAAGAGCTGTTCGGTAACAGTGGCAGGCACATATACCTTTGCAGATCCACAACCGCTATCGGCAGATATAGACGAGTCGGCATCGCAGTTCTATACTTGTAAGGGAGAGAACGCAGGTAATGTAACTATCCACAATATAGCGGGCGGTACAGGCACTTACCACATTGATATAGTGCGTGATGACAACGACCAGAAAGTAGCAGGAGTACGAGATTTAACAGGTACAAGCTATAATTTTGCAGACTTGCCACCAATACCTGATACTACTTTCTATCGTGTGGTGATAGAAGACACGAACCATTGTGTGATGACCAAGACGGTAAGCTTTACGGTAGTACAGTTCCCTGACATCACGGTGCGTTATATAGAGCAGGAAGGTACTTGCGAGGCGAATACTAATAACTATAAAGATTACTTAGTAGTGAAGTTCTTAGCTCCAACGGTAGACTTCAGTAAGATAACTTATAGTTTGAATCATTCGGCAACCTCTACTACCTTTGTGCGTACGATAGGCAGCAATATAGGTATCATAGAGGCGTACGATAGGGAAACTGTATCACAAACGATAGAGATACAATATACTACAACGGCACCAATTTTGGGAAGCTGTACGTCTTCAAAGAGCTTTGATGTAGCGTTGCGCGTACCACTTACGCTGACTGATACGACAAGTTCGGCAACAGCTATCAATACGATAGAGGTGAAAGCTGAAGGAGGTAGGACTAATAACCTACACGGTTATACTTACTACTACAATGGTGTAGATAGAGGAGGAGATATGGTTTATACAATCAGTCATAAAGACCCAGAGCGTGTAGAGGCGAATGGATTGCGTATAAAGATAGTAAATGTAGAGGTACGCGATGCAGATGGATGTACGGCAACTTTGACTCTTGAGGTGCCATATCACGATATAGAAGTGCCGAACTTCTTTACGCCAGATGGAGATGGTGAGAATGATGAGTGGAAGCCTAAGTATTTGGATAACAACGTTAATGCCCGAATATACATCTTTGACCGCTATGGTAGGCGAATTGCTAACCTTGCACCGGGCGAAGGCTGGGACGGAACGTATGAAGGCTTGCGAATGCCATCGGGAGATTATTGGTATATAATAGAGATCAATGATGAGCTGTATGACAAGCGCCAATTCTACGGTAACTTCACTCTTTATAGGTAGAAACATTATTGTAACATACATTTTACACACTTTGGCAAAGGTTATAGGAATCGCCCTATAACCTTTGCCAAAGTTTTTTTTCTAAAAATAGTTTCTATTATAAAAAAGTTTTGTACCTTTGAGGCGTGAAAAGAAAACAAAAGAAAGTGATATGATATATATAGAACTACTCATAGTATTACTTGCTATCTTTGTAGGAGCCCGAGTAGGAGGCATAGGCTTAGGTATCTTTGGAATGATGGGCTTGGGCGTGTTAGTATTCGGTTTTGGGCTGAAACCAGGCAACCCACCTATAGATGTAATGCTCATCATTGTAGCTGTAATAACAGCAGCATCTACCTTGCAGGCTGCAAGAGGATTGGACTACTTGGTGAAAGTAGCTGAAAAAATTCTGCGGAAAAATCCCGCTATGATTACTTTTTTAGCCCCTGTTGTATGCTATTTCTTTACTCTATTTTCGGGGACAGGACATATTGCGTATTCACTATTGCCTATTATATCTGAAATAGCTACCGATAGCAAGGTGCGTCCGGAGCGTCCACTGTCTATTTCGGTGATAGCCTCACAACAAGCCATTACAGCGAGCCCCATATCGGCAGCAACAGCCGCATTGCTTTCGGCAGAGCTTTTAGGCGATAAAGGGATTACTTTGGGCAGTATACTGATGGTTTGTATTCCAGCTACCCTCATAGGTGTAATTGCAGGGGCTATAGCTGTAAGTTTTATAGGTGTACCCTTAGAAAAAGACCCTGAATACCTGCGCCGCTTGCGTGAAGGACTCCTTGACAACAAACAACACAATGAAGCTACCGCTACTAAGGAAGAAAAAAACGCTAAAGTATCGGTTATTATATTCTTGTTGGGGGTACTTTCAATCGTGCTTTTTGGTTCTATAGATAGTTTGCGCCCCTCCTTTGATGTAGATGCCAATGGAGTAGTTACCAGACTATCGATGACTCAAACTATTGAAATAGTAATGATGACTACTGCAGGGCTAATGCTAATGTTTACCAATACGAATATTACTAAAGCTGTTAAAGGGAGTGTTTTTATAGCGGGTATGCAAGCTGTAATTGCTATTTTTGGTATAGCGTGGATGGGTGATACTTTTTTCAATGGTAATATAGATTTTTTTAAAAGCCATATAGAGCATATAGTTATGCAATATCCATTTTTGTTTGCTGTAGCACTATTTGTGATGTCTATATTTTTGTTTAGCCAAGCAGCTACTGTGCGCACCCTATATCCTTTGGGCATTGCCTTAGGAATATCCCCTTTAGCCTTAGTAGCGATGTTCCCAGCAGTGAATGGTTATTTTTTTATACCCAATTACCCCACTGTAGTAGCGGCTATCAATTTTGACCGTACGGGTACTACTCGCATAGGGCGTTATGTACTGAACCATTCCTTTCAATTACCAGGGTTTATAGCTACAATTGTGGCTATAGTTGTAGGTTTTGTACTTATTAGTATACTTTTTTGATTTGAAAAACTGTTTAAAACTATTTATATAATGAAAGTGATTAAGAAAATTGCGCTGATATTATTAGTGATGATGTCAGTAGCTGCCTTTGGGCAAAAAAAGCCAAGAATACGTATTTTGGCTACAGGGGGTACCATTGCGGGAGTGAGTAGATCGGCTACCGAAAGTAATTACAAACCAGGTGAGTTGGGCGTGTATGAACTTATAGATGCTGTGCCTCAAATAAAAGACATCGCTGATGTGAGTGCTGAACAGATTGTGAAAATAGGCTCACAAGATATGAATGATGAGGTGTGGCTTACACTGGCAAAACGCATCAACCAGCTACTTACCAAAGAAAAATACGATGGCATTGTGATTACTCACGGTACAGATACGATGGAAGAAACGGCTTATTTTCTAAACCTTACCGTACATAGCAAAAAGCCTGTAGTGATGGTAGGTGCGATGCGCCCTGCTAATAGTATGAGTGCTGATGGTGCTCTAAACCTTTACAATGCAGTAGCTGTAGCAGCTGATAAAAATGCTATGGCACGTGGCGTATTGGTATGTATGAACGATGTGGTAATAGGTGCTAAAGATGTTATTAAAACTAACACTACTGCCGTGGAAACTTTTCAAGCAGCTAATTATGGCAATTTAGCCTACATTCACAACGGAAAAGCTTATTTCAATAGAACACCTGAAGAAAAACACACTTATCAGTCTATCTTCAATGTAGATAATTTGAAAGAACTGCCTAAAGTAGGGATTGTATACAGCTATGCCAATGCTTCTGAACTGCCAATGCAGGCTTTTATTGACGCTAAATACGATGGAATAGTGCACGCAGGGGTAGGTAATGGTAATTTTTACAAAGCTAACTTTGATTTGGCAGTAAAAGCACGTAAAGAAGGGATACAAATAGTACGTTCATCACGTGTGCCTACGGGGGCAACTACTACTGATGCTGAAGTAGATGACAGCGAATACGAATTTATAGCTTCGCAAACGCTCAATCCTCAAAAAGCGCGCGTACTATTGATGTTGGCACTTACCAAAACAAAAGATTGGAAAGCAATACAGAAGTATTTTGATGAGTACTAAGATTTTAGTTGCTAGTCGTTAGATTGCGGCAAAAGGCAAATGACTAATGATAAATGGCTACAATAACTACTAATTAATACGATATGAGAAAAGTTTTATTGGCAGTGAGCCTCCTAGTGGGGGGTGCTGCATTGGCGCAACAAGATTTGCAGGAGCAAATCCACCAATTAAAAATGGAGGTAGAGCAGCTCCGTATGGCTACATTACCGTCACCACCTCCATCGGATATGCAGCCTCCTGCTGAAGGGCAAAGTCCGCTACACAAGAAGTTTAATATGTACTTTAACTTCCAGTCGAGTTTTGATGCTGAAAAAGCGCAAGGTACAGATATGACCACCCGATTCAGGGGGCGACAACTACGCTTAGAGGTGCGTGGCGACCTTACAGACCGTATCTTCTACCGTTTTCGTCATAGGCTCAACAAAAGTAATGTAGCTTTGAGCTTAGACAACCTTGCCGATGCTACTGATATGATGTATGCAGGTTTCCGCTTGAATGAAAAATGGTCGGTTACAGCGGGTAAATTATGCCAAATGTGGGGAGGTTTTGAATATGACCTAAACCCGATGAATATCTATGAATATTCTGATTTTCTAAATAATATGGATAACTTTATGGTGGGCGCAATGGTTGCTTATACACCTAACCCTAACCACGAATTTATATTGCAGGTTACTGATGTGCGCAATCGTGAGCTTAAGGATATTTATGCAGGTATAGCTTCTACAACTATTACAGCTGCTAACTCGCCTTTGGCTTATATAGCGAACTGGAATGGTAATTTCTTTGATGGTGTATTGCAAACTCGTTGGGGTGCTGGGGTACAAACAGAAGCTAATGGCTATAACAACACTTTGGTAATGTTGGGTACTAAGCTGAACTTGAGTAAATTCCAACTATTTGTAGATTATATGATGGCTAATGATGAACTTGATAGGTTGCGTTATACCCCATTGAGCGGATCGCAAATAGTGAAGAATGCTCGCTATAATTCGGTAGTAACTAAAGCAGAGTTTCAGCCTAACCCTAAATGGAATTTGTTTGTAAAAGGGATGTATGAAACTGCCGAATCATCATTGGTAAATAATAAACTCACAAGTTTAGGTTATTATGCTGGGGTAGAATACTTGCCTTTTGCAACTGAAGATTTGCGTTTCTTCTTGGCATACATAGGCAGAAGTAGAAAAGTAGAAACCCTCAGCTCTGTAGCTACTAACCGCGTGAGTGTGGGCTTGATGTACCGTATAAAAGCGTTTTAAAAATTAGCAAATTAGCAAATTTGAAAATTAGGAAATGAATAAGGCTGCTCAAGATAAATGGGCAGCCTTATTTTGTAATTCAAAGTTCATCATTATACATTGGGGATTTCCCAGTCGCCGCGCACTTTGAGCACTTGCTCAATTACATCGCGTACTGCCCCATCGCCACCATTGCAGTGGGAAATATAATGTGCTACGGCTTTTACTTCGGGCACTGCATCTTGGGGACAAGTAGCTAACCCACTATGCCTCATTGGTGGTATGTCGGGCATATCATCACCCATATAAAGCACCTGATTGGGTGTAAGCCCTTTGAGTTGTAAATATTCTAAGAACGTTTCGAGTTTTTGGTGTCGTAACATATAAATATCGGTTACGCCCAGATTCTCGAAGCGTTTTTTTACGCCTATATTGCCCCCTCCGGTAATAATACATACAGTATAACCTTTGGCTACAGCCGTTTTTAGGGCAAAGCCGTCTTTCATATTCATACTTCTCAGTAGGTCGCCGTCGTTATCTACTAGTACTTGGCTGTTTGTAAAAACGCCATCTACATCAAAAATGAAGGTAGTGATGTCCTTCAATAATTCTTTATAACACTTTTTTTCCATAGGTATTTATAATTGATTTAGTAAGATATTCGTATAGTTGTTTTTGAGGTTCGTTTAGCAATGCTAAATGTGCTGTTATGGTGCGGGTATCACCACGCCTTGCGGGTCCTGTTTGGGCTTCTAATGCTGTGTGATGCTGTAGTTTTGCAAAGGTTTCGGCAATGAGAGGTTGCAATAGCTCAAAAGGTATATGGTGTTGCTCGCATATCTCTTGGCTAATGGCTATCAGGTGGTTAGTAAAATTATTGGCAAAAACGGCTGCTACGTGTAGCAACTGTCGCTGCGCACTGCTGAGCTGATAACAATGGGTGCTGAGATGACTTGCGAGTTGTTGTAATAGAGTAAGGTCATCAGTATTTTCGGCTTCCAAACAAATAGGTACTTTGCTAAAATCTACTTCCGTGTGTTTAGAAAACGATTGCAGCGGGTAGAATACACCACGCCTGTTTTTGGGGTGCAAAGCTGTGAGGGGCGTATTGCCCGAAGTATGCACTACCAGCCCACCGCTAAAGGGTAATTGTTCTGAAAGACTTGCAATAGCATTATCGGAAGTGGCAATAATAGTAAGCGTAGCAGGCTTAAGCTCACTCAAACAGTGAGTTTTTTCAACAGCAAAGCAGTCAAAATCAGCAGAAAAAGCCGATCGGTTGTAGAGCTGTTGCAGGGGCAACTGCTTGTAAAGTAGTGCTTTGGTAAGATGGTAGGCTACATTGCCAGCACCTATAATATTGATAGTCATTTCTTTTTTTGAGGGCAAAGATAGTAAATAAAGTTTAATTAGGAAATTAGGAAATTAGCAAATTGGGGAATTAGCAAATTAGCAAATTAGCAAATTGGGGAATTGGGGAATTGTAGGAGGGGTTAAATGGGCGAGGGGAAGTGGTGAAAAATAAAAAAGTGGGCTGTAAATTTGCTATTTCGTTTATTTTACTTATTTTTGCAGCAAAATATTAACCAAGTTATCGGCTACCAATGATTTTTGAATTTTGAATTGATGGGGCAGTTGGAAGAAGTATGAATCATTAATTATTATAATGAATTTTTTTAAGAACTTATTTAAAAAGAAAGATATTCCTAAGCAAACTAAAATATCTATAGATGAGCTTTTTGCGCGCAATTTTACCAAAAAAGGCGGCAAGTTTATCTATTGTACTTCGGATATTGAGGTGCAGGATACTTTCCGACAAATAGTGAAAGAATTAGGAATTACTATTAAAATGAGTAGTAACAATTCGGAAACAATTAATGAAATGTTTGAAGAAAATGAAACACTCTTTGCTACTCCCATCGCTGAAGCTGATGTATATCTTACTGATTGTGAATGCTTAGTAGCCGATGTAGGCGGTATAATGTTCTCATCGCACCAAATAAAACATAAAAAAATAGAGAAATTGCCAGAAACTTTTATTGTCTTTGCTAGAACTTCACAGCTGGTGAAAGATATCGCACAAGGAATGCGTACCATTAATAAAAAATATTGTGATAACCAAAAACCTACGGGGCTGATGACCTTGCAGAATTTTATACAAGAAACCGATGCTACTAGTATAGAAACTTATGGTGTAAGTAGCAAAGAAACTTATCTTATTTTATTAGAAAATATAACTCAGTAGCCTAATTATGAACGAATTATTTAAGCGCACTATCACAGGATTTATATACACATTCCTGCTGCTGGCAGCTATTATGCTCAATACTGATGCTTTTGACTTTTTGTTTCTTTCATTTGGTATTATTTGCTTGTTTGAGTTTAAAATGCTGATACGATTGAAAGAACTGCATATATTTTTGGCGTTTTTGTTTTTATGGTGGTTGTTTATACACTTAAAACTGCCTGAGTTTATGCTTTATATGTTGCTATTGCTCACTTTGCTTACCAATATATCGCTTATACTCTCTCTATTCAATGAAAAAATTCCTCTGAGAAAGCAAAATAACAATACAAAATTGCTTATTAGTTTGTTGTATATAGGGGGGGGCTGCTTGTTTGTACCGCTTATTTATAGGCACGAAGACCACCCAGCTGATGCGAGTGAGTTTATACAATATATGTTTAACAACGAATCGCAAATTACAATGATAGGGATATTGTGCATCATCTGGGCGAGTGATACTTTTGCTTACCTCAGTGGGCGTACTTTTGGCAAGCACAAACTTTTTGAACGTATATCGCCTAAAAAGACCATTGAAGGTTTTGTAGGGGGACTAATAGGAGCTACAGCGGTGGCTATATTGTTTGATATTTATAGTGTTCGCCCTATGTGGCAATGGATAGTGATGGCTGAAGTGCTGGTGGTAATGGGTACTATAGGTGACCTTGTAGAATCGAGCTTTAAACGGACTGCAGGCGTGAAAGATAGTGGTACTATATTACCTGGTCACGGTGGTTTATTGGATAGGCTGGATAGCTTGGTGTTTGCCTCGCCTTTTGCTTATCTAACTCTTTTATTATTTGACTTGTTTTAGAAAATGATTTTTTACAAATATCAGGGTGCGGGCAATGATTTTATAATGATTGATAACCGACAAGAAAAATTCCCTAAAAACGATAATACTCTTATAGCACAATTGTGCCACCGCCGTTTTGGCATTGGTGCCGATGGGTTGATACTTTTGGAAAATGCTGCAGGCTACGATTTTAAGATGATTTACTACAATGCTGATGGGCGTGAGGGTACAATGTGCGGCAATGGCGGACGCTGTGTGGTAGCTTTTGCTAAAGAGTTGGGCATTATTGCTGATGAGGCTACTTTTATAGCTATAGATGGCTCGCATTACGCGACCATTGAAGACGGACTGGTGCGCTTGCAAATGGCTGATGTAACAGCGATAGAAATGTATGACGACTATGTGTTTCTCAATACAGGTTCGCCCCACCACGTGGAATGGGTAGATGATTTGGAACGTATAGATGTAAAAAAAATAGGGGCTAAGCTTCGTTATAGCGATCGCTATAAAGCTATAGGGGGAAGTAATATCAATTTTGTAGGGGCTGACAAAGACGGCTTTACTATACGTACTTACGAACGAGGCGTAGAAGATGAAACATACGCTTGTGGTACGGGGGCTACTGCTGCGGCTATTGCTCTTTATCATACGGGACGTACACTTCATCGCGATATTCTTCTGCACGCTGTAGGGGGCGACCTGCAAGTATCGTTTGAATGCACAGGTAAAGTATATACTAACGTTTTCCTGAAAGGAGAAGCTAAAAAAGTATTTAAAGGAGAAACTAATGAACTAGTTAGTTAGCAAATTACCAAATTAAAATGACACTTCGTGCTTTAGAACCTGAAGATATAGATTTTTTATATTGGTTGGAAAACGAACGCTCGCTGTGGGAGGTGAGCGATACGCAGTTGCCTTTTGCAAGGCATCTTTTGGAGGATTATTTATATCGTGCTAAGCAAGATATTTACGAGGCGAAACAATTTAGATATGTGATTGCCGATGATGATAATACTGCTATGGGCTGTGTGGATATATACGATTTTTCGCCCAAGCACTTGAGAGCCTCGGTGGGGATTGCTTTACTCCCACAATACCGAGGAATGGGCTACGGCATCACAGCTCTTACCTTACTAATTGATAATGTACGCAATTACTTTGATTTACACCAATTGGTGGCTTATATCCCTATGAATAACACCCCTAGCTTGCATCTGTTTGAAAAAGTGGGCTTTAAACCAATGGCGGTACTGAAGGACTGGCTTTATTGGCGTGGGAAATTTGAGGAGGTTGCTGTGATGAATTTAGTGGTGCGAGCTGCAGGAGGAGAATTTTGAATTCTGAATTTTGAATTTTGAATTAGTGGGAGTGCGAGCCGCAGGAGGAGAATTTTGAAATCTGAATTCTGAATTTTGAATTAGTGGGAGTGCGAGCCGCAGGAGGAGAATTTTGAATTCTGAATTTTGAATTTTGAATTGGTGAGAGTGCGAGCCGCACAGGCAGATTTGTGGGACTGGTGGGACGGGTGAGACGAGTGAGACGAGTGGGACAAATGGGACTGGTGAGACGAGTGGGACTGTTGGGACGAGTGGGACTATTGGGAGTGCGAGCCGCATAGGCAATTTTTAAAGTGTGTGGTGTAATTATTAAAGACTTTTTGAACAGCCTTTGTGTGGCGAAAAAATTAAAAAATATGAGGACTATAATCTATAATAAAGTAACATATAATACGAATATTTCAGAGCCTGCAAATGTAGTAGCAGAGCCTAAAGAAATATATGAGCCTAATGAGAAAACCATTGAGGCTATTGAGGAAGGAGATTCTTTAGTAGAAAAATATAAAAAAGGGTTTGTAAAAGGCTATACTAATGCAAGGGATATGTTTAATGATATATTTTCTGATGATGAATGAAGAATAACAAAATAAAAGTGTAAATTTAGAATTCAAAATTAATAATTATATAAGATGCAAAGAGACATTGACATTTTTGAACTTATTCAAGACGAAAAAGAACGTCAGGAAAGAGGTATTGAGCTGATAGCTTCAGAAAACTTTGTGAGCGAGCAAGTAATGGAAGCGGCAGGCTCTATTCTTACTAATAAATACGCTGAGGGTTACCCTGGCAGGCGCTACTACGGAGGTTGTGAAGTGATAGACGAAATAGAACAAATAGCTATAGATCGCGCTAAATTGCTCTTCGGGGCTGAGTACGCCAACGTACAACCACACAGCGGTTCGCAAGCCAACGCCTCTGTATATGCTACTTGTTTGCAACCTGGCGATAAGATATTAGGATTTGACCTTTCACACGGTGGACACCTTACTCACGGTTCGCCAGTGAACTTTTCGGGGCGCTTGTATGAGCCAGTATTCTACGGAGTGGAAAAAGAAACGGGGATGCTAAACTACGATAATATTGAGGAAATAGCTTTGCGCGAACGTCCAAAAATGATAGTAGCAGGAGCTTCGGCATACTCGCGCGATATTGATTTTAAACGCTTTAGGGAAATAGCAGACAAAGTAGGTGCCCTTCTTTTTGCTGATATAGCACACCCTGCGGGACTTATTGCTAAAGGACTTCTTAGTGACCCTATCCCTCATTGCCATATTGTTACCACTACTACCCACAAAACGCTTAGGGGTCCTCGTGGGGGGCTTATCCTTATGGGTAAAGACTTTGAAAATCCTTTTGGACTTAAAACGCCTAAAGGGGAAGTGAGAATGATGTCGAGCTTGTTGGATAGTGCTGTGTTCCCAGGAAACCAAGGAGGTCCTTTGGAACATATCATTGCAGCCAAAGCGATTGCTTTTGGAGAAGCTCTTTCAGACGACTTTTTGCATTACGCTATACAAATACAAAAGAATGCACGTAAATTGGCAAGTATTTTATTGAGCAAAGGTTATGATATTATCTCGAAAGGTACTGATAACCACTTGATGCTAATAGACTTGCGCAATAAAGATATCAGCGGTAAAGATGCCGAAATTGCTTTGGGCAAAGCTGATATAACTGTAAATAAGAATATGGTGCCTTTTGATACACGTTCGCCTTTTGTAACTAGTGGTATTCGTGTGGGAGTAGCAGCGGTTACTACACGTGGTCTTAAAGAAGCTGATATGGAACGCATAGCTGACTTTATAGATCGTGCTATTACCAACCATACTAATGATGAGGCTCTTGAAGCTATAGCGGAAGAAGTGAATCTGTTTATGGAGGAAAGACCGCTGTTTGCAAATTAGCAAATTTGGGAATTAGAAAATTTGGAAATTAGCAAATGAGACTTTGCTAAAGGTTGTAATTTACTACCTTTAGCAAAGTTTTTTACTTGTTACCTTCCTGATACTCTTATAAAAAATAGCTTGACAACTAAAGAGAAATATAGGTAGAGCTGTTAATTTTCTGTTAATCTTTACCTATTGTTTTGAAGATTGGTATAAAGTTTGTAATTTTGCGGTTGAAAATTGTAATGGGTGAATTGTACCCATTAATGACAAAAACTTAATAATTAAATTATTTATTAATGAAAAGAAAACTTACATTACTAACGAATTTTGTCCAAAGTGTATTGGTGGCAATGTTTTTCTTATTTTCTATAGGGGAAATAAGAGCACAGAGTTCGTGTGCGACAATGCCTGACCCAGTGCAATATACAAATGAGGCAAAATCACTTCCTTTTAACTCTCTTTCAAAGCAACGCTACGGAAGAGTTCAAGCGGAGGCTACTATACGAGGCGTGACAGTAACTCGTATATTAGAGAACAAACGCCGTCTTGCAGGAACGGATAAAGGAGTAAGCTACTCTGGCGATGAAGCACCTCTTAATAAATGGCCTGTGGATGAGGCAGCCCACTGCGGAGGTTCTCAAAAAACATATCCTGCAGGTTATCCTATTATGGACTCTAATAGAGTGCAAAAGATAACCTATAGGTTTAGTCAGCCTATTGCAGATGTAGAAATCTTCTTTGCTGAATTTGGATATGCAGCAGCAGCTCATAAGTTAGATTACGCTACTTTTACAGTAAATAAAGGTACCCTTTCGTTGGATATACGCAAGGATTGTGGGAATGGTGCGCAACTACAGGGAACTGATAAAATAGTTTCTAAAAGTAGTAAACTGACTGATGTAAGCATAGGGCTTACTTCTACAGAGCCTTTTACAGAACTTACTATAGAAACAGATAATTACAATCAAGGTCATGGTTTCTATGTAGAGATTTGTTTGGAGTCGGTGCTTACGCCTATAGATATGTCGTCTTGTACTCCAGCTTCAGTTTCAGCAAATTTTCCTGAGACAACAATAGCAAACACAACTCTCCCTAATGGAATAAATGTTGAACGTACTGTAGAGGCAGGTACTTCTTTTGGCAAACTATCTGCTCCTCATAATACGTATTGTGGTACAGCAGTAACCTACACTAAAAATTTACCACTTCTGAATCCTTCTAAGAAGACGCTGAAGTATAAATTTAGTAGTCCTATTACTTCGGCTGAGATATTTTTAATAGCTTTTGGTGATAATGGTAGTTTTACTACTTATGATGAGGTACAATTTGCTGTAGACAAAGGTACTATTGAGCTTTCACAAACTTATAACTGTAACCCCAGTGGTACTACTATTACGGGAGGGAAGGTGAAAAGTGCTGCGAATGCGAAAAGAACAGTGGATGTGGCTATAAAAGTAACATCTTCTGAACCTTTTACGGAAATAACCCTTACTGACCAAAATAGTACAGGCTTTGGGTACTTTGTAGCCCTTTGTCCTACTTCAGTATTTGCTCAATCTGCTACAGATAACTGTACGCCTGCTACTATAGGGTCTAACTTCCCAAGACAACAAGTAGCTGAGACTACTATGAATGGTTTAACTGTAAAGCGTACTGTAGCTAATGTAGGTTATATAACTACAGCTGTTAATACGTCTAACCATTGTGGGGGTAATGTAAATTATCCAGCAGGTTTACCTTTGTTGAGAGATGGTAAAACACTTACTTACGAATTTTCAAACCCTATAAAGAGTGCCGAAGTATTTTTGTATTACTTTGGTGATAATATAAATGAAGGTACCCTTGATAAGCTCTATTTTGCAGTAAATAACGGTACTGCCTCACTTACTAATGTGTACGACTGTCGCCCAGGGACTACCATTATTAATGGTACATACGTAAAAAGTCTTACTAAAAGGGTTACTACCGATGTAGGGATAAAAGTAACTTCTACACAGCCTTTTAATAAGATAACCCTTACTGATGACAATAGTGATGGAGGCGGCTATTATGTAGTTATTTGCCCGAACTCAGTACAAGACGCTCAGGTAGTAAGCGTTACCCAACAGCCTGTTAGCCAGACTACTTGTGAAACTTTGCCATTTAGTTTGACTTCTAAAGCAGTTCTAAAAACAGGCTTTACAGGTGCGATTAACTATAAATGGGAACAAAGTACTGATAATGGTGTAACTTGGGGTGACCCTTCAGTTCAAGGTACTTTTACAGGTACTATTAACAGTGGCGGAACTACTTCACTAACAATTAATTTTGTTTCTAAGCCTAGTAAGAAATATAGAGTAATATACAGTTATGAGGTAAAACCCGGTATCATTGCTACGGCTACTTCTACTATAGCTGATATAGATGTAAGAGATAAAATAGAGGTAACCGAGTTTAAAGCCTCGCCAGCTACTATACAGTTAGGCGTGCCTACCAATGTACAGTTTACTATCAAAGGTACTGTAGGGGCAGATGTTACCTATAATATCAATGGTACCAATACCCAAACGGTCAATTTAGGGGCGAGCGGTATTTATACTTTCAACAGAACCCTTTCGCAAACTACTGATATTACCATTACTAAAATAAAGAAAATTTGTGAGGTAACGGTTCCTATGCGTTTGAGCGTGGGTGGAGATGGAGCAGCTTGTACTGGTATGCCCCCTTCGCTATTTGCAGCAAGCGATAATGCTACTGTGGTGCTTAGCGGCATTACCGTAACGAGGTCTTTTGCTAATGGAGTAGTGAAAGTATTAGGAAGTTCACAATATTCTCGAGATCCTCAATGTCCAGCTTATTGGTTTGCTAATAACGCTTGGGTAGGAGATACACCAGGAACTCCCAAGCTCACCTATAAATTTTCTAAACCTATTACCAGTGCCCAAATATGGCTTTCGGCATTTAGTGTGAGTAGTACTACAGATGTAGATAAAGCGAAATTTACTGTGAATTGTGGTGCTACTTCTCAAATATCAGTTACTGATGATTGTAGAAATAACACTAGCTTTACTGTACAGTCGCAAAATACAGTGGTAGCTGCTGGAATGGGAAATTATGATAACACTAATATTGCAGTGGTAGTAACGGCAGATAAACCTTTTACTGAAATAACTGTAGATGCTTTAAACAGCAGAGGGAATGGTTATTTAGTAGAGTTGTGTCCTAGTTCTATAAAAGAAGCTACCCTTAGTATTACTACACAGCCACAAAGCCAAAGCGTGTGCGAGATGATAGGTACCGCTACCTTTACTTCGCACATAGATACTGCAGGCTTTACTGGTATGGTTAGTTATCAGTGGCAAAACTCTAATGATAAGGTAACGTGGAATAATGATTTATCAGGGGGTACGACCGATGGTACGGCTACCCTTACATTGAGTAATATCTATTCTGGTAATTTCAAACCGTTCTATAGGGTTATTTATACCTATAACCTTTGTAGTACCTCGCTAACCGCTACTTCTACAGTGGCTACTCTTACTCTTACAAATGCAGGCTTAGAAACGGTAAAAGCCTACCCTAACAGTATAAAAACAGGTATAGCTACTAATGTAAACTTTGTATTTAAAGGTACCGCAGGGGCTAAGATTAGCTATACGATAGCTGGAGTAGCCCAACCTATACTTACCCTGCCTGCTGGAGGAGTGGCTACTATTACTAAAAGTATTTCGGCAGCTACCAATTTGGTAGTTACTAAAATAGAAGGTAATTGTACGGTAAGTAGTACCAATATAGTAGTAAAAATAGCAGAAGAAGGGGCTACTTGCGACGCTGTACCAGCACTTCAGTTTGCTACTGTAGATAATGCAAAAACTATTCTGAACGGGGTAGAAGTGACCAGAAATTTTGCTGGAGGTACTCCTAAATTTACACCAGTTACGGCCGCTATAGGAACTTGTCAACCTTTTTATTTAGGAGGTTATACGTGGGTAGGAGGTACCGAAGGGGCTACAAAAACTACTTTTGCCTTTTCTAAACCTATTACCAAAGCTGAAGTATGGCTGGCTGTACTTAATGGTGCTGTAGCACCCCAACAGCCTGATAAGGCTAAGTTTACTATTAACTGCGGTACGATAAGCTTATCGGTAACAGATTGCCGAAATGGTGGGGTTAGTATACAGAGTGGACATACTATTATCACTACTGTTACTAATACTTCCGATGATGCTCGTGTGATAGTAACTTCAGACAAACCTTTTACCGAGCTAACTGTAGATGGATTGGATAGTGGAGGGGCAGGCTATGCGGTAGAATTGTGTCCTACTTCTATAGTACCTGCTACGCTTAGTATTACTACACAGCCACAAAGCCAAAGTGTGTGCCAAGGAGCAGCGGTAACCCTAACAGCTACTGCTACCCTTAGCAACACTACTTACCAATGGCAAAAACGAAATGGTAGTACGTGGGCAAATGTAGGTGCAGTACAAAACACTACTAATGGTATAGCAACCCTTACCCTTAGTACTAATACCCAAACTACTGCTTACCGCGTAATCTTTAGTGTTAGCGGTTGTGGTGGTAGCCTTACCGCTACTAGTACGGTAGCAACTATAACAGTATCTACACTTGCTGTAACGCAAGTGCGTGCTATACCTGCAACGATAGAAAAAGGAGTAGCAACAACAGTAGCCTTTGTAGTGAAGGCAACACCAACAGCAAAAGTGGCTTATAGCTATAATGGTGGTGCAGTGCAAACAGTTACTATGAATGCAGCTGGGGTATATACCCACACCGTAACTGTGAGCAATACTGCTACCCTTACCGTAGTGAGAGCCGTATTGGGCAACTGTAGTACAGTTACAACGCTTTCGGCAACAGTACAAGCATTTGTACTACCTATCATAGGGGCAGACCACTATACAGTGCCAATGACTCCTACTGGTACTACTACTCGCACTATAGGTAGAATTACTAATAACGACCGTATTGGTACGGCATCGGTAACCTTATCAACTGGAGGTAATGCAACACTTACTGTAACACCGGTACCTGCTAATACACCATTTATAGACCCAGCGACTGGTGATGTGAAAGTACCGCCTACTACCCCTGCAGGTGTGTATACTATCAGTTATCAGTTATGTACTACTGCAACGCCTGTAGGCTGCAGCAATGGTCAACTAACTGTTACCATTACACAACCTACGCCACAAATAAATCCTGATGGTTTTGTGGTAACAGGTACAGGTACAC
>NZ_KB291299.1:0-20277 GCF_000318275.2 Capnocytophaga sp. oral taxon 332 str. F0381 | reverse complement strand
ACTCAGGCGCAAGCCTGAGTGCTTTTTTTATAGAATATAAAGAGGGTGTTTTTATGAAGGCGATTTTGCCAATCGCCCCTACAATGTGAATAAAAGGGGGGATATGCCGCAGTAGTTCTTTTAAATACTTTTTGGGCAGTCTCTGAGAATTTCAGGAAGGTGTTGGTTAAACCATTTATAGCGATTGATAATCATAATATGTGAAGCATTATTAATTACAATAGCGTTCTGAATGTATTCTATAGGAAAAACGTGGTCTTTGCTGCCGTGAATGTGAAAAGTGCGGGGCAAAGGCTCTTTTTGTTGCCAATTTACAATGCGGTCTATAGACCAATCTAAATACTGAGGTGAACGCATTCCCACGTATTTTTCGTATAACGCAATTCGTTTAGTAGCACTATCGGAAAAGGAAAAGCGTTTCCAAAACTCTAAATTGCTGATAGCCCGCAGCGGTAGTAGCTTGTGCAAATTGGTATAACGCGCAAGAAGCATTTTTTTTGGCAATTCGTATTGCGTTTTTACACTCGAAATAACGATAAGCTTGTTGTACTCCATCTGTTTGGCAATCTCTTGTACAATAATACCCCCAAACGATACGCCTAACAAGGTAGGTTGAGGTTCGGTAATGTTTTCAGCTATTCTGCCAGCGTAATGTGCCAACTCTTCATCTTTTTCAGGAGTAATCCAATCTAATAGGCAAACCTTGTAATTACTTGGGAAAACAAGACGTTCAAAAATTTTAGGGCTTGCAGCCATACCAGGCATTAAATATATGGTATTTGTTTTTTCCATTTATAATGTTTTTTTTTGCTTCTTTTATTTTTATTTTGTATTTTTGCAGCGGAAATTCAACCATTTTACAAAGGCAAAAATACGATAATTTTGTCAATTATAAAAAAAAACTAACTGAAAAACAATCTCTATGGAAGTAACTGACAATGAATTTTCACGCCAATATCAGGTAAAAATAGAAGGCGAACTTGCATATATAGAATATTCGTTGCAAGATAGAAAGATATTTTTTACTAAAACTCAACTTCCCGAAACTATAACAGAAGCAGTTATAGATGAGTTTTTTAAAAATACATTGGCTTTGGTAGCACAAAAAAAATATAAGATAGTACCTGTGTGCCCAGTGGCGATATCTTTTTTCAGGCGTAATAAAGAATATAAAGAAGTCTTGTCAGCAGGTATTAGAGTTTGAATTTAAACGAAAAAAATATTAAATATGAAAGCAGTATTTTTAGATCGCAATACACTCTCAGAGCGTATAGATCTTGATATTCCAAAAGGAGTAGGGCAATGGGTAGCATTCCAAAAAACAGCCCCTGATGAAATTGTACAGCGATTAAAACCCGCTGATATTGCAATCGTAAATAAAGTAAAGCTCACCGAAGAGATACTTAGACAGCTACCCAACCTTAAACTCATACAACTTACAGCTACAGGTATGGATAATATAGACCGTGAGGCAGCTAAAGCCTTGGGTATTGAAGTGAAAAATGTAGCTGGTTATTCTACCGAAAGTGTTACCGAACATTTCTTTATGTTGCTGCTATCGGTAATGCGTGCTTTAAAAGATTATCATTTGGCAGTAGAAGATGGTACTTGGCAAAAAGATGGGCGTTTTTGTCTTACAGAACCCCCAGTGTTTGAACTACAAGGCAAAACGCTTGGTATTATAGGGGTAGGCAATATAGGCAAATCGATTACACAAATAGCTAAAGCTTTTGGTATGCACGTGCTTTGGGCTGAACGACAAGGAAGAGCTCCTCGCAATGAAACTTATACAGATTTTGAAAAAGTACTAAAACAAAGTGATGTGATTGTACTTACTTGCCCATTAACTCCCGAGACAAAACACCTTGTAGATGAAGAGTTTGTATCGCGCTTACGCAAAAAACCTTTGTTGATAAATATGGCACGTGGGGCAGTAGTAGATGCTCAAGCTGTATATGAAGCCTTAGAAAGCAACCGCATAATGGGATTTGCTGCTGATGTGTTTGAAAATGAACCCCCTGCTGCTGATGACCCTCTACTAAAAATAGCTAATCACCCTCGTGTGATTTATACACCTCATATAGCGTGGGCAAGCGAATACGCTCAGGATAAACTTTGGAAAATCTTGAAAAAGCAAGTAGAAGAATTTATAGCAAAATATAAAAAAGAACACCCAACCTTATAATGAAAGTACACAACTTTAGTGCGGGACCTGCAATATTGCCTGCATCAGTTTTAGAAAAAGCTTCGGAAGCCTTGTTGAACTTTGATAATACAGGGCTTTCAGTAGCCGAAGTATCGCATCGCAGTGCTCAGTTTGTAAAAGTTATAGAACGGGCACGTGCTTTGGCGTTAGAATTGGCAGGATTAGACAACAGTTATGAAGCACTCTACTTACAAGGAGGGGCAAGTATGCAGTTCCTGATGGTGCCTTATAATTTGTTGGAAAATAAAGCTGCTTATATAGACACAGGTACTTGGGCTAATAAAGCTCAAAAAGAAGCTGCTCTTTTTGGTGAAGTACAGGTAATCGCTTCCTCTAAAGAACAAGGATATAAGTCTATTCCTAAAAATGTAGTAGTGCCTACAGATATAGATTATTTGCATATTACTACCAATAATACCATTTACGGTAGTGAATTTCATAGTATTCCTAAATCAGGAGCACCTATAGTAGCCGATATGAGTTCGGATATTTTTTCGCGTAGCTTAGATTATTCGCAATTTGGATTGGTATACGCAGGTTCTCAAAAAAATTTAGGAGCTTCGGGTTCTACGTTGGTGCTTGTAAAGAAAGGTTTATTGGGCAAAGTAAGCAGGAAACTACCTTCTATGATGGATTATCAGTTGCATATTAAAAACGAAAGTATGTTCAATACTCCTTCTACGTTTTCGGTATATGTAAATATGTTGGTATTGGAGTGGATAAAAGCTGAAGGAGGTTTGGCAGCAATGGAGAAACGCAATAAAGAAAAAGCCAACTTGCTATATAGTGAAATAGACCGCAATGCGCTGGTAGTAGGCTATACTGCTAAAGAAGACCGCTCGCTAATGAATGTAGTGTTCAACCTTACTGATGAAAGTACGAAAGACCGCTTTGATGCTTTGTGCAAAGAGGCTAACATCAGTGGTATGAAAGGACACCGCAGTGTAGGGGGATATCGTGCTTCTATATATAACGCTATGCCTTTGGAAAGCGTGCAAGTGCTGGTAGAGGTACTAAAAGAATTTGAAAGAACGGCTTAAAAATACGAATGAGAATTAATAGGATAACAGTAAAAGTAATAGTAAGTTACGTTTTGCTTATCTGTGTATCGGTAGTGGCAGGGTATATCATTATTAAAGAAATAAAAAAATTATCACAACAAGAGAAGATAAACCAAGAAGACCGAGTGAAGATTATCCAGATAGGGAAGATACTTTCGTTGGTAAATGAAACCGAAAATGCAGGTAGGGTAACTATAAGAACCGATGATGATGATATGTTGCAGTTGTTTTTGCAGAAAAATATAGAACTGCAAAACGAATTGCTTAAGTTTAGGCGTGATATATCGTCGGAAAAGCAGTTGCTTACGTTGGATACTATTAGTAATTTGCTGAATCTTAGAAAAGAGAATATAGAGAAGCTCAAGGCTTTTCAGGAAAGTGATAGTAGCTTGGTGAGCATACACGCTGCTATAAGAAAACTTTCAAGCCTTGAGCCTTATTTTGATTACGACCTTTATAACAAAACCTACTATACACGGCATAAGAAAAATATTATACCACCACAATCGGCAGATATTATATCAATAGTAAAACGCTATAAAAATGTAAAGATACCCCCGTTATTGGAACAGCGTGCTAATGATATAAGGGCGAAGAAAAATGCAAAGTTTGATAAGGTACTCAATGAAATTTTGGAAATGTTGAATAAAATCAATAAAGAAACCGAAGGAAATAGAGTACAAATAGACGAGCAGTTGCATAAAATGTGGGATAATGATGTGCAATTGTCTAAAAACTTAGATGATTTGCTTCATAATTTTGAAGAGGAAGTTATAGCCAATTCTCAACGCCTGAACCAAGAACGGCAGGTGATATTTGAAAATAGCAAAAACTTACTCATATTGGCTTTTTTTATAGCAATGGGTATTATAGCCATATCGCTAATTGTGATTATCAATGACTTTATTACTTCCCAACGCTATAGGCGCAGATTGGAAATGGCAAACCGAAAGACGAATAACTTGCTTAAAAATAGAGAGCAATTAATATCGATGGTAAGCCACGACTTGCGTACCCCCTTGAGTTCTATTGTAGGTTACTCGGAATTGTTAAGCAAGGAAAATATTACCGAAAAAGGGCGTAATTATTTGTCGCACATTAAGTATTCGTCAGAATATATATCTAAATTGGTAGATGAGTTGTTAGACTATACACGCATAGAAACAGGAAATATAGTGCTTGAAAAAATACCATTTAATACTGCTGAGGTAATAGATGAGGTGGCAAGCAATGTACAATCGGCTTATAAAAATAAAAAAGTAGCCTTAGAGCTGTCGTTTTCTGACACCATAAATAATTTAAACTTTTCTAGCGATGCGTATAGGATAAAACAAATTCTTTACAATTTGATTTCAAATGCTTTTAAATTTACTGAAAAGGGAAGCGTGCGTGTAGTTGCTGATGCTCATCAGGTGGATGGTGATAGCTATGAAATATCAATAGATGTGATTGATACGGGAATAGGGGTGAAAAAAGAGCAACAAGAGCATATATTTAATGAATTTACGCAAGCAAATGACGAAATTTCTAAACGATATGGGGGCTTTGGTTTAGGCTTGCACATATCACAAAAATTAGCGCAATTGTTGCAAGGAAAAATTTATTTAGAAAGCGATGAAGGCAAAGGAAGTACTTTTACCTTGCGCTTTTTAGCCGAAAAGGTTGCTGAACGCACTAGTGAGCGTATGGTGATAGTTTCGCAAAAAGAGGTGGAAGATATTCGTATTGTGGTGATAGATGATGATGATAGTATCTTATCGCTCATACAAGAGCTGCTGAAACAGAAAAATATAACCCCTATTGCCTTTACTAATGCTAAAGATGCTTTTGACCAGTTGGAGCATTTACAATTCGATTTGGTAATTACTGATATTCAATTGCCTGAAATGAATGGATTTCACTTTGTAACCTTGTTCAACGAGCGATATAAAGACAATCCATTGCCTGTATTGGCTATTACGGGCAGGCGTGATGTACCTGAAAGCTTTTATACTAAAAGTGGTTTTTACGGTATATTGCCCAAGCCGTTCTTGCCAGAACAGTTTTATCAAAAACTAAAGGTATTCTTCCCTAAACTGAATACCGAAGTGGAACACAAACCTGTAATGATAAGTAATTCTGTAGGAGAAGGAGGCTATACGCCAGAGGTATTAGAAAACTTTATGGGTGATGATATAGAAGGTATTAGAGGCATTTATGAACATTTTCTGAAAGAGACTGAAGAGAACCTACTAAAGCTGAAAGATTTTGCTCAAGAGGAAGACTATAAAGGAATAAAAGCAATAGCACATAAAATGACAAGTATGTTTGCCCAAATAAACGCACAGCGTGAATCGGCAATACTCATAGTGCTAAATAGGATAGACAAAGAAGTACCCGATGATTTGAAAGAAAATATAACAGTGCTTAGCGAGCTTTTCTTGAATGACTGTAAACCTGCAATAGAACGGTATTTGCAATCATATGAAGGGGCTAATTTATAAACAATGACGGACTAAAGCTTGAGGAGAGATTATGATACAAGAATCGGAACTGATATTGAATACTGATGGTAGTATTTACCACATTAATTTGAAGCCATCGGAAGTGGCAGATACGATTATATTGGTGGGTGACCCTAATAGAGTGCCACAGGTGAGTGCTCATTTTGAGCATATAGAACACAAAACCCAGAAGCGCGAATTTTGTGCTCATACGGGTAGTTATAAAGGCAAGCGATTGACAGTAATTTCTACAGGTATTGGGCCTGATAATATAGATATCGTAATTAATGAATTGGATGCCCTTTTCAATATAGATTTGCGTACGCGAGAGCCTAAAAAAGAGCTTACCTCTTTGAATTTGGTGCGTTTTGGTACCTCAGGTTCGTTGCAGGCAGATATACCGGTGGATAGTTTTGTACTGTCATCATACGGATTGGGGATGGACAATATGTTTCATTCTTATAAAGACAGTGTAAAGGTGCGCGAAATAGCGATGGAAGATGCTTTTATAGCGCATACGCATTGGCATCTTGATAAGGGACGACCTTATATTGTAGCTTGTGGTAAGGAGCTGAAAAAACGTTTGCTAACAGCGCAAGTGTTTGAAGGGATTACGGGTACAGCACCAGGGTTTTATGCTCCACAAGGGCGCGAGCTGCGCTTGGAAGTGCAAGATAGAACGCTGAATGATAAACTGCATAGCTATAATTACAACGGTTGCCGAATGACTAACTTAGAAATGGAGACTTCTGCTATATACGGATTATCAAAGCTTTTAGGACATCAAGCGGTGTCGCTAAATGCTATTATCGCTAATAGAGCGATGGGTACATTTACCAAAAATCCTAAAAAGATAGTAGAGGAATTGATTGTTTATGGATTAGAACAATTAGTGAAATAGAAAAAATACAGTAATAGCAATAGAAATTGATGAAAACAGAACAAGAACTACAAGAGTTTTACGAACGTTTGAAAAATGAGTTGTTGGAAACAACAGTTTTTCCTACAAAATATTTGTATAAGTTTATAATTCCTAATGAGGATAGTAAACTAGTGCAGTTAGAAGAAGTATTTAAAGGTACAGATGCTAAGATTACAATAAAAGATTCGTCAAAAGCAAAATATAAAGGAGTATCGGTAGAAATAACGCTCCAAAATCCCGATGAGGTGATTGCTTATTACAAAGCGGCAGGAAAAGTAGAAGGAATATTGTCATTATGATTACATTAGAATACAATACAGAGCGTTCGCCTTTGCTAATTCCTGAATATGGAAGGCATATACAGAAAATGATAGAAAAGGCAGTGCTTTTGGAAGATCGCGCTGAGCGTAATCGTACAGCACGCAGCATTGTAGCCGTAATGGGGAATTTGTTTCCGCACTTGCGTGATGTACCCGACTTTCAGCATAAGCTTTGGGATCAGCTCTTTATAATGTCTGATTTTAAGTTGGATGTAGATAGTCCTTACGAAAAACCTACCAAAGAAATGCTTTACAAGCGCCCAGAGCGTTTAGAGTATCCGCAACACTACTTTAAATATCGTTTTTATGGCAATATTATTAGGCGAATGATTGCTACTTGTGTAAAATGGGAAAAAGGAGATTTACGGGAGGCATTGGAATACTCTATAGCCAATCATATGAAAAAGAGTTTTCTTACGTGGAACAAAGAAGCGGTAGATGATAGTGTGGTGTTTGAACATTTGTACGAATTGAGCAACGGACAAATAGACTTGCGCAAACGAAGAGAAGATTTATCGGATAGCCAAGCTTTGATACGTACCAAAGCAAACCTTACCAAGCGTAATGTACAGCAACAAGGGCAAGCGCATTACCCTCAAAACCAACAAAACAAAAAAGGATTTACCAAATTTTATAAAAGGAAAAACAATGGGCGTTTTTAAGATAGAAGGAGGACATACCTTACAAGGCGAGATTACACCACAAGGAGCTAAAAATGAAGCGCTACAAGTGCTTTGTGCCGTATTGCTTACCGACCAAAAGGTTACTATTCATAACCTACCCGACATACAAGATGTGAGCAAGCTCATTTCGCTATTAGGCAATTTGGGGGTGAAAATACAGCGTATAGGGCGTGGCTCTTATTCATTTCAGGCTGATGAAATCAATCTTGATTATCTAAAATCGGAGGCTTTTTATCGTGAAGGGCAAGCGTTACGAGGGTCTATATTGGTAGTGGGTCCGCTGCTTACTCGTTTTGGGGTGGGCTATATTCCTAAACCAGGAGGTGATAAAATTGGTCGCCGCCGCTTAGATACGCATTTTGAAGGCTTTATAAAATTAGGGGCTGAATTTTGCTATGACGAAACCAATTATACTTATAGCGTAGTCGCTAAAAAACTGAAAGGCACTTATATGCTGTTGGAAGAGGCTTCGGTAACAGGTACTTCAAACATTATAATGGCTGCGGTATTGGCTGAGGGTACTACTACTATTTACAATGCTGCTTGTGAGCCTTACATACAACAGCTATGCTCTATGCTTAATAGTATGGGGGCACAAATAGAAGGTATGGGCTCTAACTTACTTACAATAAAAGGAGTAGAGAAGTTAGGCGGCTGTGTGCATACAATCTTGCCCGATATGATAGAAATAGGCAGCTGGATAGGCTTGGCAGCAATGACCCGTAGTGAAATCACTATAAAGAATGTAGGCTGGGAGTACTTGGGGCTGATACCTTCTGTATTCCGCAAGCTGGGTATTACTCTTGAAAGGCAAAACGATGATATTTACATACCTGCACACACCAATGGCTATGAAATACAAAGTTATATAGATGGTTCTATACTGACAGTAGCCGATGCGCCTTGGCCTGGTTTTACGCCCGACTTGCTGAGTATTGTATTGGTGGTAGCTACACAAGCGCGCGGCGAGGTGCTTATTCACCAAAAAATGTTTGAAAGCCGTTTGTTCTTTATAGATAAGCTTATAGATATGGGGGCTAAGATAATATTATGCGACCCACACCGCGCTACGGTTATAGGCAATGACTTTAAATCGCCGTTGCGGGCTACCCTGATGACCTCGCCCGATATACGTGCAGGAATTGCACTACTGATAGCAGCTCTTTCGGCTAAAGGCACTTCTACCATTTATAATATAGAACAGATAGATAGGGGATATGAATGTATAGATGAACGCTTACAAGCTCTTGGAGCAAAAATAGTAAGGGTTTCGTGATGAAAACTAAAAATTTATGAAATACAATTTTGATGAACTAATAGATAGAACAGGTACCGATGCACTAAAATTGGAGGCGTTACAACCTCGCTGGGGGCGTACCGATTTGCTGCCTATGTGGGTAGCTGATATGGATTTTAAAACACCTCCTTTTGTGGTAGCTACTATCAAAAAACGCCTTGAATGTGAGATTTTTGGCTATACCTCAAAACCTGATGCTTGGTATGAAAGTATTATCAGTTGGCAAAAACGCAGGCATCAATGGGAAATAAGCAAAGAGATGCTATCATTTGTGCCAGGGGTAGTGCCTGCATTGGCTATGGCGGTACAAGCCTTTACTGAGGTGGGCGATAAGGTAATGATTCAGCAGCCCGTGTATAACCCGTTTATGCTGGTAGTGAAAAACAATCACCGCGAGCTGGTAAACTGCCCATTATATTTAGAAAATGGACAATATCATATAGATTTTGACCTTTTTGAAGAGAAAATAAAAGGCTGCAAGCTATTTTTGTTTTGCCACCCTCATAACCCAGGTGGGCGTGTATGGACACGAGAAGAGCTGCAAAAGGTGGCTGCCATTTGTGAGCGAAACAAGGTGATAGTGGTAGCAGATGAAATTCACGCCGACCTTACCTTTGCACCTTATACCCACATACCTTATGCAACTATAAGTGAGGAAGCTAAAATGCACTCGGTAATATTTGCTTCGGCAAGTAAGGCGTTCAATATGGCAGGTTTTGCAAGTTCTTATGCCGTAATAAGCAATCCTACGCTCCGCAGGCGCTTCAATAGTTATGTGGAAGGAAATGAATTGGCAGCGGGCAATGTGTTTGCCTTTAACACTACAGTAGCTGCTTATAACGAGGGAGAAACGTGGCTATCAGAAATGCTTGATTATGTACAAGAGAACATTCAGTTTCTCACCAACTATATAGCAGAGCATTTGCCTATGCTGAAGGTAATTGTGCCTCAGGCTTCGTATTTAGTGTTTATAGATTTTAGTGCTTTGCAGCTTACACAAAAAGAACTGGTAGCCCTTTGCACTCATAAAGCACATTTGGCACTGAACGATGGTAGTATTTACGGCGAAGAGGGGAAAGGCTTTATGCGCATAAATATGGCTTGCGCACGCTCTGTGGTAGCACAAGCCTTAAAACAACTGAAAGAAGCCATTAAAAGTGAATCATTAGTATAAAAAAGAAGACATTTTAAGAAGATATTTTAAATTTGATGAAGAATATACGTAATTTTTGTATTATAGCCCATATAGATCACGGCAAGAGTACCTTAGCCGATAGGTTACTCGATTTTACTCAAACCGTTTCTGAACGAGAAAAACAAGATCAGTTACTTGATAATATGGACTTGGAGCGCGAACGTGGTATTACGATAAAAAGCCACGCTATCCAGATGGAATATGTTTATAAAGGAGAAACTTATATATTGAACCTTATAGACACTCCTGGTCACGTAGATTTTTCATATGAAGTATCACGTTCTATAGCCGCTTGTGAAGGGGCACTGCTTATAGTGGATGCCGCTCAAAGCATTCAGGCACAAACTATCTCGAACTTATACCTTGCTTTAGAAAATGATTTAGAAATTATACCTATTCTGAACAAAATAGACCTTCCGAGTGCTAACCCCGAAGAGGTAAAGGACGATATAGTAGATTTATTGGGATGCTCACCCGATGATATTATTCCTGCAAGTGGGAAAACAGGATTGGGAGTAGAAGCTATACTGGAGGCTATCATAGAACGTATTCCAGCGCCTAAAGGCGACCCCGATGCACCACTGCAAGCACTTATTTTTGATTCGGTATACAATTCTTTCCGTGGAGTAGAAACTTATTTCAGGGTGATGAATGGAAAGATAAGCAAGGGGCAGAAAATTAAATTTATGTCTAACGGCAAAACCTATGATGCCGATGAGGTAGGGACGCTAAAACTGAACCAAGTGCCTAAGCCCGTAATTGGTACAGGCGATGTAGGCTATCTTATTACAGGCATAAAAGATGCGCGAGAGGTGAAAGTGGGGGATACTATTACTTCGGCTATTGATGGTTGTACCGAAGCTATTGATGGTTTTGAGAACGTAAAACCTATGGTATTTGCAGGGATTTACCCTGTAGATACAGAAGATTACGAAGAATTGCGCGCTTCGATGGAAAAACTACAGCTAAATGATGCTTCATTGGTATTTACGCCAGAGAGTTCGGCGGCATTGGGTTTTGGTTTTCGCTGCGGTTTTTTGGGGATGTTGCACTTAGAGATTGTACAAGAGCGATTGGAACGCGAGTTTGGTATGACGGTTATTACTACAGTGCCCAACGTAAGCTACCACGCTTATACCAAGAAAGACCCTGAAAGACCTATTATAGTAAATAACCCGTCTGATTTGCCCGACCCTTCCAAATTGGATAGAGTAGAGGAGCCTTATATAAAAGCCTCTATTATCACAAAATCTGATTTTGTAGGGCAAGTAATGTCGTTATGTATAGAAAAGCGCGGACAGATTACCAATCAGCATTACCTTACTCCTGAGCGGGTAGAGCTAAACTTTGATATGCCATTGGCTGAGATTGTTTTTGATTTTTACGACCGATTGAAAACGGTGAGCAAGGGCTATGCTTCGTTTGACTATTCGCCTATAGGGATGCGGGCTTCCAACCTTGTGAAGGTGGATATACTTATCAATAGCAACTCGGTAGATGCGCTTTCGGCACTTATTCACGCCGATAATGCTTATAACATAGGGAAGAAGATGTGCGAAAAGCTTCGTGAGCTTATACCACGCCAGCAGTTTGATATTCCTATACAAGCAGCTATAGGGGCGAAGATTATATCGCGCGAAACGATTAAGGCACTTCGCAAAGATGTTACTGCTAAGTGTTACGGTGGGGATATTTCGCGAAAACGTAAATTGCTTGAAAAACAAAAAGCGGGTAAAAAGCGTATGCGCCAAGTGGGCAATGTAGAGATTCCGCAGAGTGCCTTTATGGCGGTGCTGAAGCTAAATGATTAAATTGTGAATAACTAAAAACAAATTATAACAATGGGAAAAGGATTTTTTAAAGTACCAAAGGCGGTAAACGAGCCTGTAAAAGGCTATGCACCAGGTTCGCCAGAACGCAAAGCGGTATTGGAAGTTTACAAAGAACTTTGGAATACCAAAGTAGATGTACCACTTTACATTGGTAAAGAGGAAATTAGAACAGGGAATACGACAGAAATGTACCCCCCTCACGATCACAAGCACTTGCTTGGTACTTACCATAATGCCGACAAAGGACTTGTGGAAAAAGCTATAGAAGAAGCGCTAAAAGCTCGTGAAAAATGGGCTAACTTGCCTTGGGAAGAACGCGCTGCTGTATTCTTGAAAGCGGCAGACCTTATTGCAGGACCTTACCGTGCCAAAATGAATGCTGCTACAATGATTGCACAATCAAAAACAGTGCATCAGGCTGAAATAGACTCTGCTTGTGAGTTGATAGACTTCTTGCGTTTCAACGTAGAGTTTATGGCTAATATATACAACGACCAGCCTAATTCATCAGAAGGTGTATGGAATAGAGTAGAATATCGTCCTTTAGAAGGTTTCGTATATGCGGTTACTCCGTTTAACTTTACAGCTATTTCTGGTAACTTGCCTACTAGTGCTGCACTTATGGGTAACGTAGTGATTTGGAAACCAAGTGCTTCACAAGTTTTCTCTGCAAATGTGATTGTAGAGGTATTGAGAAAAGCAGGCTTACCTGCAGGGGTTATCAACGTGGTAAACGGCGATGCACGTATGGTAACCGAAGTGCTTTTGGCAAGTCCGCATTTTGCAGGTATTCACTTTACAGGCTCTACAGGTGTGTTCCAAAGCATCTGGAAACAAATAGGTGATAATATTCACAAATACCGCACCTATCCTAAGATAGTGGGCGAAACAGGTGGTAAAGACTTTATCATTGCGCACCCATCGGCAGATGCACAAGAGGTTGCAACAGCTATTACTCGAGGAGCGTTTGAGTTTCAAGGTCAAAAATGTAGTGCGGCTTCACGCGTATATTTGCCAAAATCAAAAGCTGACGCTATCTTGGCATTAGTGAAAAAAGACGTAGAGTCTTTCAAAATGGGTAGTCCTGAAGATATGAGCAACTTTATCACAGCAGTTATCAACAAGGCAGCTTTTGATAAATTGGCAAGCTATATAGACCAAGCTAAAAAAGATAAAGAAGCAAGTATACTTGTAGGTGGTGGCTATGATAGTTCAAAAGGTTGGTTTATAGAGCCTACCGTAATCGTTACTACCAATCCTAAATATACTACTATGGAGACTGAGCTTTTCGGGCCTGTAGTAACTGTATATGTATATGAAGATGCTCAATGGACTGAAACGTTGAAATTGGTAGATGAAACATCTGAATATGCGCTTACAGGTGCTGTATTTGCAGATTGTCGTTACGCAATAGATGAGGCTGTAAAAGCATTGGCTAATGCAGCAGGTAACTTCTACGTAAATGATAAGCCAACAGGAGCCGTTGTAGGACAACAACCTTTTGGTGGAGCAAGAGCTTCAGGAACTAATGATAAAGCAGGTTCAGCACAAAACTTATTGCGCTGGGTATCACCACGCCTTATCAAAGAAACTTTTGTTTCGCCTACTGATTATCGTTATCCTTTCTTAGGATAAAGAAAAAAGTAAGAATTATAAAATAATAAGGAGCTTTGGCAAGGTAGAAAAACTTTGCCAAAGCCCTTAAAAATAAAATTAGCCATAATTATCAACTATTAATTATTTAAAGAAGTGGATTGGTTTATTAATTTGATGAATAACCACGAGAGCGTAGCATACACAGTTATAGTGTATAGCATCGTGATAGCCATAGGAGTAGCCTTAGGAAAAGTGAAATTTTTTGGTATCTCATTCGGGATAGCGTGGGTGCTATTCGTTGGGATAGCAATGGCAGAATTAGGTTTTACTGTAAACGGACACATACAACACTTTGTAAAAGAATTCGGACTTATCTTATTTGTTTATACCATAGGGTTACAAGTAGGTCCAGGCTTTTTTGCAGCTTTCAAAAAGGAAGGTGTAAAATTTAACTTATTAGCTATATTATCGGTGCTTACTTGTGTGGCAACGGTTATAGCTATACATTTTCTGACAGGTACTGATATGGCTACACTTGTAGGCATAATGTCGGGGGCTGTTACTAATACACCAGGATTGGGGGCAGCTCAAGCTACCCTTGAAGATGTATTGGGGACAGGACAAGTGCCTTCTCTTACCACAATGTACGCCGTAGCCTATCCTTTTGGGGTTTTTGGTATCATATTGGTGATGCTGATATTTAAAGGATTTTTGAAGGTGAACGTAGAGGCAGAAAAACGTTTGAATACTTGGCGGCACGCAAAAGACCAAGTAGTGATTAATCGTTTTGCTATAAGAGTAACCAATCCGCAGCTATTTGGCAAAAAACTTCAGGTTATAAAAGAAACACTTGATTTTGACTTTACCATTTCGCGTATGTGCCGTAATGGTGAAATATTAATGGCTGATTCTCAAACTTATATAAAAGAGGGAGATATAGTGCTAATTGTGGCTAACCAACGAGAAAATGAAAAATTCCTAAACCTAATAGGTGAAAACGTTCTTATTTCGGACTATTTTCCCGATGAAAAGGATATGCGCTACACTTCTCGCCGCATCAATGTAACCCAACGAGCTATCTTTACCAAAACGTTGGCAGAACTGGATGTTCGCAAGCGTTTTGGGGTAACCATCACGCGGGTATATAGAGCGGGATTAGAATTTGTGCCTTCAGCTCATACCAAATTGCAATTTGGTGACACAATAACCGTAATAGGCGATGAAACTCATATACAACTTGTGAGCAAAGAGTTTGGAAACTCTAAAAAACGCCTCCAAACCCCTCATATAGCTGAACTATTTATGGGTATTACCCTTGGGGTGTTGTTAGGTAGCATACCATTTAGTATCCCAGGTATTCCAGGTGCAGTGAAATTAGGTTTGGCGGGGGGGCCTTTGATAGTTGCCATACTGATAAGCCGCTATGGAGGAGCATTATCGGTAACACACTACGTATCACAAAGTGCCAACCTGATGATACGCGAAATAGGTATTGTTCTTTTCTTGGCAAGTGTAGGGTTGGACGCTAATGCTCACTTTGTAGATACAATTATACACGGGCAAGGATTATACTGGATGGGATTAGGAGCGGTTATTACGTTTGTACCTTTATTGGTAACAGCAATGGTAGCGCGCTTTAAAGCAAAGCTGGATTATATGGAAACTTGTGGTTTGCTTTCGGGGGCTTCAACAGACCCACCAGCCTTAGCTTTTGCTAACGAAATGACAAATTCAGACATTCCAGCGCTTACGTATGCAAGTGTGTATCCGCTCACTACGTTTATGCGAATAATGGTAGCGCAATTATTGATAGTATTTTTTATGTGATAGTTTCAAAAAAAATTGTACTTTTGCGCACTCAAAAAAACAGTGAAAAATTATGTTTGGAAATTTGAATCCTTTAGATTTGATGGGGAAGCTACAGGAGCTTACCGATAAGGCAGATGCAACCCGTAAGAGTTTGGACGAAACACTTATTGAAGAAACTTCGGCTGATGGTAAAATAAAAATAACTGTAGCCGGTAATAATAAAATAAAATCATTATCCATTGATGATACGCTGTTAGAAGATAAAGAAGCTTTAGAAGATTACCTAATAGTTACTATCAATAAAGCTATGGATAAAGTGAGTGATGCTAATAAAAATGCTTTCGGATTTATAAATGATATGAAACTTCCGTTTAATCTTTAAAATATTATACTATGGGGAAAATAATAGCTATTGCCAACCAAAAAGGGGGGGTAGGAAAAACAACTACATCAGTAAACTTAGCCGCTGCTCTTGGCGTATTGGAAAAAAAAGTATTACTTATAGATGCTGACCCGCAAGCTAATGCTACATCAGGATTGGGTGTGAATGTAGATACTGTGCAGCACGGTACTTATGAGCTCTTGGAACACACGCTTGAAGCCAAAGATATGATTATTCATACGGATTCTCCTAATCTTGATTTGATAGCAGCACATATCAACTTGGTGGCTATTGAAATTGAATTGGTAGATAAGGAACAACGCGAGTATATGCTTAAAAAAGCGTTGGAAACTATCAAAGATGAGTATGATTATATCTTGATAGATTGTGCACCTTCTTTGGGGCTTATCACCGTGAATGCGCTTACGGCTGCCAACTCGGTAATTATACCTATACAATGTGAGTATTTTGCCTTGGAAGGGCTGGGCAAGTTGCTTAATACCATCAGAAGTGTACAAAGAGCTTTCAATGCGAATTTGGATATAGAAGGATTGTTGCTAACAATGTATGACCCTCGCTTGCGCCTATCAAACCAAGTGGTGGAAGAGGTTCAGAAAAACTTTAGCAATATGGTTTTCAAAACCATCATACAACGCAATGTTCGCTTGAGCGAAGCGCCGAGCTTTGGTGAAACAATTATCAACTATGATGCCACCAGCAAAGGAGCTACAAATCACATCAATTTAGCTCAAGAAATAATAGATAAAAACAAAACTGCATAATGACAAAGCCTGCTAAAAAACAATCATTAGGACGCGGACTTTCTGCTATATTAGGTGGAAGCCCAGAGCTTACGATTAATTCTATCAATGATAAGAATGCTGATAAAATAGTAGGTAATATCATTGAGCTGGAACTCGGGTTGATAGAAACAAACCCTTTCCAACCGCGTACTTCGTTTAACGAAGAAGAACTTGCTGGGCTTGCGTCATCAATAGAAGAATTGGGGGTGGTGCAGCCAATTACGGTGCGCAAACTTGATGGTGAAAATAAATACCAACTCATATCGGGGGAACGCCGCTTCAGGGCATCTAAGTTGGCAGGACTGCAAACTATACCTGCCTATATACGTATAGCCGATGATAATGAGTCGCTTACGATGGCTTTGGTAGAAAATATACAACGCCAAGACTTAGATCCTATAGAAATAGCGTTGTCGTATCAGCAACTCATAGAGCAGGTGAACCTTACCCAAGACCAGATGAGCAAACGGGTAGGTAAAAAACGTTCAACTATTACCAATTACTTGCGATTGCTAAAATTAGCACCTATTGTACAAACAGGCATACGCGATGGTTTTATCAGTATGGGGCACGGCAGAGCAATACTATCTGTAGAAGACACTGATAAACAAGCTGAAGTTTACGAACGTATCATAGCCGAAGGGCTATCAGTGCGCGATACGGAAGAATTGGTGCGCAAAATGCAATACGGTGAAGAGGAAGGACAACCTGCTGAGGTGGCTAATATAGAACTTCCTAAAAGCACAACTGCCGCTAAGGTTGAATTGCCTGCGTATATTAAGGAAAATATAGGTAGTGTGGCTCATTTCTTCGGAACAAAAGTATCGGTGAAGATGAGCAGAGACGGCAAAGGAAGCTTGGTGATACCTTTTCAATCGGAAGAGGATTTTAAGCGTATTCAAAATTTATTACAAAAAGAGAATGAATAAATATATTGTATTGATATTAGTGCTATTAAGTACTGTTATGGGGCGGTTGTATTCACAAGAAGAGGTGGTTACAACAGCTAAAGACTCGGTGCAGGTAGCTGTAAATCAAGACAATATAAGGCGTATCACTTGGAATACAGACCCATTGTCGCCAGCAAAGGCGGCCTTTTATTCGGCTGTATTGCCTGGATTGGGACAAATATACAACAAAAGTTATTGGAAAGTTCCATTGGTATATGCGGGAATTGGGATACCGATTTATTTTTACATTCAAAATTCTAAGGAATACGACCGCTATATGACTGCCTACAAACGCAGGCAGCAAGGTTATACCGATGATGAGTTTTTTTATGGGGGAGCTAGTGCGGATCAACCTCGTGTGAACAATGATGGATTACGACAGGGAATACAGTTTTACAGGCGAAATAAAGAACTCTCTATAATTGTAACAATAGGCTTATACGCCCTTAATATTATAGAAGCCAATGTAGATGCGCACCTAAAACAATTCAATGTAGATGAGCAACTTACAATTGCACCTTTCATAGAAACTAACTATTTTACTCAGCCACAATATGGACTCACACTCACATACAAATCTAAGAAATGAATAAACAGAATTTATTGGATACTTTGCGCCAAATAGTAGGTGCAAAGTACGTAATGACCGACCCAGCCAAAACCGAACGCTACCGCACAGGATATCGTTTTGGTACGGGGAATGCAATAGCAGTGGTTCGCCCTGCTACTTTGTGGGAACAATGGCAAGTGCTGGAGGCTTGTGTAGCCGCCGATGTAATCGTGATTTCGCAGGCAGCCAATACAGGTATTACAGGAGGTTCAAATCCGTTTGGCAATGATTATGATAGAGATGTGGTAGTAATCAATACGATGCGTAATGATACTATACAGCTTATCAATAATGGTGAACAGGTGGTGTGCCTACCGGGTTCGACACTTAATCACTTAGAACAAGAACTAAAACCCTTAGGACGAGAACCACACTCGGTGATAGGCTCATCGTGTATAGGAGCTTCAGTTATTGGAGGGGTGTGTAATAATTCGGGAGGCTCATTGGTGCAACGAGGGCCTGCCTATACAGAAATGTCGCTTTTTGCACAACTAAATGCTGAAGGGAAGTTGGAGTTGGTGAACCATTTAGGTATAGATTTAGGTAACACTCCCAAAGAAATACTTACAAACTTACAAGAAGGCAAGTATGCTACTAAAGATGTACATAACACGGGCAAAAAAGGACACGACCACGATTATTGTAACCACGTACGTAAAATAGATGCTAATACACCCGCACGTTTCAATGCCGACCCAGCACGTTTGTATGAAGCATCGGGTAGTGCAGGGCGTTTAGGAGTTTTTGCAGTGCGTGTAGATACTTTCCCTTCTGAAAAAACTACAGCAGTATTCTATATTGGAACAAACGATACCTCTGTACTTACCCAATTAAGACGTGATATGCTGGGTTCGTTTGAACAGATACCTATCTCAGGCGAATATATTCACCGCACAGCTTTTGATATTGCTGCAAAATACGGTAAAGATACTTTTTGGTATATAAAAAATGTGGGTACAGAATATTTACCCCGCTTGTTTGCTTTAAAAGCGTGGGCAGATAGGGTAGCTAAAAAGTTGCCATTTATGCCTCATCACTTTAGTGAGAAGTTTTTGCAAGCAACCTCTAAGCTAATGCCAAAACATTTACCACAAACGCTTATAGACTATCGCAACAACTATGAGCACCACCTTATTTTGAAAATGGGAGGCAAAGGCGTAGAGGAGGCTCGTGCCTACCTTAAAGAAAAATTTGCTGATGGTACTAAAGGAGCTTATATAGAATGTGATGCCAAATTGGCACAAGCAGCTATGTTGTTGCGCTTTGCAGTAGCATCGGCAGCTATTCGTTATCGTTCTGTACACGAAAAAGAAGTAGAAGATATTGTAGCCTTGGATATCGCCCTTAGACGTAATGATGACGATTGGTTTGAAAGATTGCCTAAAGAGATAGATGACAAAATCTTGCATAAGTTGTACTATGGCCACTTTATGTGTCACGTGTTCCACCAAGATTACGTTATCAAAAAAGGTTATAACTGCGAGGAAATAGAAGAGGAAATGCTTAAACTTTTAGACAAACGAGGGGCGCAATATCCTGCAGAGCACAATGTGGGACACTTATATCACGCTAATGACGATCTAAAACACTTCTATAACGAACTTGACCCTACCAATAGTTTTAATCCGGGGATAGGGAAAACCTCGAAGAAGAAAGATTGGAAATAAGAAAAGATATTTTTCAAAAATAAAAGGCTGCATATTGTTTATACAATGTACAGTCTTTTATTTTGGCATATTTTTTGATATAAGAACAATTATATTTGAATATAAAATACTTTTTATGAGAAAAATGCTATGGTTAGGTGTGTTAGGTTGCTTCCTACTACTAACAGCACAGTGTACTAAAGTGATTGAAGAGCGTATATATACGCAATTACCCGCTAACGTAATCCTATCAGGAGATGGAGCGCCTGCTTTAAACTTAGGAAAAGTTGGTGATTATTACCTTGATGTTACAAATACAAACCTTTATGGAGCTAAAACAGCTGAAGGCTGGGGGACTCCTATTAGTTTGAAAGGACTCCCAGGGAATGATGGTACCAACGGTACTAACGGCACTAATGGTGTTACACCTCATATTGGTAACAACGGAAATTGGTTTATCGGTACGCGAGATACCGGCATAA
>NZ_KB291298.1:0-528 GCF_000318275.2 Capnocytophaga sp. oral taxon 332 str. F0381 | reverse complement strand
GTTTAGTTCTTTTGTATTATGCTGATTAGTAAGTTGTTGTAATTTTAACAACATATCTGATACATTACCCTTTATGGTGATTTTTAAAATCAGTTGTTACCTCACACTCTCTTAGAAGGTAAGAACGTCCATCTGATAGAATAAAAGACTCCTTATCAATCCAGCCTACCAATATATGTAATAATTCAGCACTTCTTTTTAGTTGGTTTCGCCATCCTTCTATATCCAAATGATATTGGACAGAGAAAAACATATCTCCTTCAGGTGTTATTATGAAACAGCCATCTTCAACGACTCCCCCTTTTGTCGCTAATAAAGGCTTTTGTGCATTTACTATTTTGAAAAAATCATACTTCTCTGTTTTTTGTAAATATAGTATTTCTACACCTTCAATCTTTTCAAAACCTGATATTTTTACATAGTCATTCATACTATTTTGTTATTTTAAATTGAAAATTAGTAATTCCTGCTTCTTCAAAAATCTTTATATAATGATCTCTTAATTCTTCGGAGTTAGTATGATATATT
>NZ_KB291297.1:0-8135 GCF_000318275.2 Capnocytophaga sp. oral taxon 332 str. F0381 | reverse complement strand
TTCGCTTTCCTTCATAGTGTGACAAACTAGCAGATTAACATTTTTGCCAATTTCCCAATTCGCTAATTTGCTAATCTGCTAATTTCTTAATTAATTCTTCTTCGCTACCAATTCTGCTATTCTAATGATCACTTCAGTAGCTTTTTCAAGGTTCTCTACAGGTACAAACTCGTATTTCCCGTGAAAGTTATGTCCGCCTGCAAAAATATTAGGACAAGGCAAGCCCATAAAGCTAAGTTGCGAACCATCGGTACCACCGCGAATAGGTTTGGTAATAGGTGTAATACCCAATTCCTTCATTGCGCGTTCAGCTACCTCTACAATGTGCATCACGGGTTTTATTTTTTCACCCATATTATAGTATTGGTCTTTTATTTCAGCCACTGCCACATTAGGAATTTGTTTGTTCAAATCGTCTACAATTCTCTGTACTACAGCTTTGCGTTTCTCAAAGAGGTCGCGGTCGTGGTCGCGTATAATTAGCTGTACTACAGTATTTTCTACATCACCAGAAATATCGGTAATATGATAGAAACCTTCCCTACCTTCAGTGCGTGCTGGTATCTCATCAGCTGGTAATGCATTGATAAACTGAGTAGCCACGAGCATTGAGTTTATCATTTTGTTTTTGGCAGTACCAGGGTGTACGTTTTTTCCTCTGAAATAGATTTTAGCCCCTGCAGCGTTGAAGCTCTCGTATTCCAGTTCACCTATCTGTCCGCCGTCCATTGTATAAGCCCAGTCAGCAGCAAATTTTTTTACATCAAATTTATGTGCTCCACGCCCTATTTCTTCATCAGGAGTAAAACCAACTCGTATTTTTCCGTGTTTAATTTCAGGGTGTTGCACAAGGTATTCCATAGCGGTTACTATTTCAGCAATACCAGCTTTATCGTCAGCACCCAAAAGAGTAGTACCATCGGTGGTAATAATCGTATTGCCTTTGTAAAGCAACAAATCCTCAAAGTAAGAAGGCGATAATACAATATTTTGTTCTTTGTTAAGCACTATATCACCCCCATCGTAATTTTCTACAAATTGTGGATTTACGTTTTCACCCGAAAAATCTGGTGAAGTATCAAAGTGTGAAATAAAGCCTATGGTAGGTACTTCATAATCTACGTTTGAAGGCAAAGTCGCCATTACATAAGCGTTTTCATCTATGGTTACTTCTTGCAAACCTATGGCTTTTAGTTCTTCCACCAATAGGTTCGCCATATTCCATTGCTTTTCAGTACTTGGGGTTGTAGCACTCTCAGGGTCAGACTGAGAGTCTATTTTTATGTATTTTATAAATCTATCTACTAAATTTTTCATTATATATAGTTTTTAGTTATTTTTCTTAAGTTTTTTATAGTACAATTCCACTACACGCTTTGTCAAACTTTGAAAGTTTGACAAAGTTGAATATATTGATTACACTGATAATCACAGAACTACCTTAGTGGGCTATCTGTTTTACAGGTTCATCGTCCAATATTTTCTTTCTTCTCAATTCAAAATTCCTTCCAAGGTATACCTTCCTCACCATTTTATCAGCAGCAAGCTCCTCCGGCACCCCCGATTTTAGAATTCCTCCTTCAAACATCAAGTAAGTGCGATCGGTAATAGCAAGGGTTTCTTGCACGTTGTGGTCAGTGATAAGAATACCTATATTTTTATTTTTGAGTTGAGCTACAATGCGCTGAATGTCCTCCACAGCAATAGGGTCTACCCCTGCAAAAGGCTCATCAAGCAAGATAAACTTGGGACTGGTAGCCAAAGCACGTGCAATTTCAGTACGGCGCCGTTCTCCTCCAGAAAGTAAGTCGCCGCGATTCTTACGGATATGCCCTAAACTAAATTCCTCTATTAGCTCATCCGTCTTGCGTTGTTGTTCCGCCTTTGAAAGTTTCGTAAGTTGCAATACACTTTTTATATTGTCCTCAATACTCAATTTTCTAAATACAGATGCCTCTTGTGCCAAGTAGCCAATACCATTTTGGGCACGTTTATACATAGGGTATTGGGTAATATCTGTATTATCTAAATAGATTGTCCCCCCATTAGGCTTAATAAGCCCTACTATCATATAAAAAGAGGTAGTTTTTCCAGCTCCATTAGGACCTAATAAACCCACTATTTCGCCTTGACTCACTTCCAGCGAAACTCCTTTTACTACTTTGCGCCCTTTGTATATTTTAATGATGTTGTTTACTACTAATTTCATATATTAAAACGAAAAACGATAAGGTATTTCGTTGAGTTCTGTTTCTAAATCTACCCAATCATACACCTGTGTAACAAGGCTATAAACCATTTCTTCGGTAAGTGTTTTTCCCTCGTAAATATCTGTAATGGTTTGCTCATCCATTACCTCTTGCAAATAGGCATCTTCACCCAAATAATCCACTGCCCACTCCTTGTATTTAGCAGGATCAGCAGTTATTTGGTTAAACATTTCTATATGTTCCTCTACGGGGAAATTTTCTTCACATTGCCAATGTTGCCCGTCAAGTGAATATATTACAAAAGGAATGTCAGCATCGCGAAAACGTTTGCGGTAGTAGGGTAAGAATACTTTAGGTATCCGCTTTTCAAAATCTCGGTTGTTATCCCCTTTGCTGTCTTCAGCACTGTTAGAAGGCACTATTAGGCAGGCTTTTTCTGTAAAATAAAAAGATAATGATGAGCCCACTTCATCTTCAAATCCGTGCCCCCACTGGGCTTCATAACCTTCATACTCCTCTTCTTTCGCTTTGTAGTAAGTATGATATACTTCATACTCGTGACCACAAATAATCCAATCTAATACTGCCCTGCCTTTGCAAAGCTGGCGCAACGCCTTTACATCGGGAAGCTGCGCTAAATAGGTATTACAATTCATTTAACTATTTAATTTTAGCTTTTTTTTGTTCTTTTTTATACACATAAGCCGATATAAAAATACTTACCTCGTATAAAATCATTATAGGTATCGCTACAATTATTTGGCTTGCTACATCGGGGGGAGTAATAATTGCAGCTATGATTAGTACTACTATTACGGCGTGCTTTCTGTATTTGCGCATAAAGTGAGGGGTTACAATGCCTAAGCGTGTTAAGAAATAAATAATGATAGGCAGCTCAAAGACTATACCACACGATAATACTGATGAGCGCACCACCGATATATAGGAATCTATATCTATTTGATTTACAACCTCTGGGCTCACCGAATAGCTCCCCAAGAAATTTACAGATAAGGGGGTTATTAAGTAATAGCCAAATAAAATCCCCAAGAAAAACAGCAATGAAGCTATCAGTATAAATCCCTTTGCCAAACGACGCTCATTCTCATAAAGTCCCGGACTTATAAATTTCCAAAGCTCGTATAGCAAGTACGGAAATGATACTACAATCCCTGTCCAGATTGATGTCCATATATGAGCCGAAAACTGCCCTGCCATAGTACGGCTTTGTATCGTAAAAGGCAATTCGCTATTACAAAAATCACTCTCAAAACCAAAGAAATGACCCACTGAACAGAACATTCTGTAAGTAATAAAATCACCTCGCTTGGGCGCAAATAAAATGTTGAATACAATATCTTTCCATACAAATGCCACTACCGATACCAAGAGTACTGCAACAGCCGCACGTATAATATGCCAGCGCAGTTCTTCAAGGTGGTCTAAAAATGTCATCTCTTTTTCAGAATCTTCCATTCCCTTTCTTGTGATAATCTTTGTGTAATATTGTGGCGCAAAGATAATAAATAAAATAATAACAACAATATTTGTAATAAAAAAAAGCTGCCCAAAAGTACTTCTTATAAAATACTTTCAGGCAACTTCTTTAGTTATTTTTTATATTTGCCAAACATTATTCCATACTTACTATGATAAATTCGCTACGGCGATTTTCCTGATATTGTTCCTCTGTACAAGGTACACCATTAGTACAGTTATTTACAGGCTGAGTTTCACCATAACCTTTAGCACTTAAACGATTACGCTCTATACCTTGTTTTACCATCCATTCAAGGGTTGCTTTTGCACGCCTATCAGATAGTTTAAGGTTGTAAGCATCAGCACCACGACTATCGGTATGAGAACGAATATCCAACTTCATATTAGGATGTTCCTTCATTACCTCTACAATCTTAGCCAATTCCACTGCTGCATCTTCTCGTATATCCGCTTTATCCAAATCAAAGTATATTTCCTTAATATTCAATACTTTTGCCAAATCCACATCCTTATCTATAGTAATTTCACGTGGCTTAATCATAAATTCGTAGAATACATCACCCTCTACACTCAAGTCAACAAGCACTTCTGTAGTTTCATATTTTCCTATCTCGGCGCGCAAGTAGTAATACAAGTCTTTACAGTTTACTTTATCAAATGAGAATGAGCCGTCAGGTTTTGTTTTTTGTCGTGCCACCTCTTTCATTGTCTTATCCGAAAGGATAATCAATCCATCAGCTATCACATCGTTGTTTTCCGAATCTTTTAGCACCCCTTTGATCATCTTTTCACAATCAAATACCAAAGGCTTTTCTTCATAAAAACTATAAATATCATCTTTACCCTTTCCACCTGGGCGGTTAGAGCTCAAGAAACCTATTCGGGTATCGCTATCCATTACAAACGAAAAGTCATCATCAGCACTATTACCAGGCATACCAATATTGATAGGTTTAGATACAGTACCATTTTCGTAGAATTTTACAGCAAATATATCCAACCCTCCCAAACCAGGAAAGCCGTCTGATGAATAATACAATATATTGTTTTTAGACACGAAAGGAAAAGACTCTTTCCCTGCTGTATTTACAACATTACCTAAATTCTCAGGTTTGCCGTATTGGTTATCCCCCAATATTTTCACCCTGAAAATATCAGACCCCCCTAATGAACCTGGCATATCCGAAGCAAAATACAAATACTTTCCATCAGGAGAAAGCGCAGGGTGAGCTACATTATAATCATCACTGTTAAAAGGCAACTCAGTTACATTTCCCCAATGTCCATTAGCATCTTTGGTACTTTTCAATATTTTAAGTCGTATTGCCCTTTCCATATCCGAGCCTACTCGCCTATTTACATAATTATTTCGCGTAAAATAAATCGTATTACCATCTTTGGTAAAAGCTGCAGTCGATTCGTTAAAAGGGGTATTTACTCCCGTAGAAAACAATTTTTTGTTCGTAAGTGTTTCTTTATCACAATCAGCTATATAAAGGTCGTAAAAACTCTCACCCGTCCATTTCGATACACTCCAACGAGTAGCCTTTGCGCTATTCGCTGCTGTAAATACTACCTTATTATCACCATAAAAAGCTACTCCATACTCAGAAAATTCTGTATTAATACTCACAGGGTGCACTTCAAGACGACCAGAGTTCCCTTGTATTACCTGCTGATAGTCTTTATTTTCTTCAAAAAGTATGGCTCTACTATCCTTGTTATCTGTCAATTCAGAGAATTTAGCCATCAGCGCATCCGATTCTTCGTAGCGTTTCTCAGTTTTCAGTGCCTGTGCGTAACGATAATAGTACTCAGGCTTCACATTGTACTTGCCTTCTTCAAAGAGTTTTTCATACCAAGGCAAAGCATTCTTGTACTCAGCGTTATAATAATAAGCATTCCCCAAGCGCTCTAATAGCTCCTGACTTTCATAACCCTTCTTAGCTATCTTTTCATAAATCTTAATGGCATCCACATAAGCATAATTGTTATAAAGCTCATCAGCTTTTTGTAACTCACGTGGTTGTGCCACTAGTACAGAGGTAGTAAGTAGTGCAGCAATCGAAAAAGTAAGTATTTTCATCTCCTTAGTTTATATTTTTGTATTTAATAACAGTTCTGTTTTATTAGAAGAAACGTGGTGAAACGATCTTCTTGTATGTTTTTACCAATTCGTAACGCAAGAATATTTCGTGCGAACCTGAATTGTATTTAGACAAGTCGGTGGTTTCAAAATCGTAACTATAGCCTGCAAACCAACGGTCGTTTATTTGGAACCCTGCCATTACACTCAATGCTGCCGACCAGCGGTAAGATGCCCCTATCACAAATTTGTCATTAAACATAAAGTTTAAAGAGCCATCTATTTGCAAAGGTGCCCCAAAAGACATTTTTCCTAACACTGCTGGTTTAAACTTCACAGTGTCGCTTAAATCGAACACATAACCTCCTATAAGGTATAAGTGTTGTGAATTTTTGAGTACTGATACCGCATTGCCTTTGTAGTGGGTAGTTTCAAGCATATTAGGTACTGAAAATCCTACGTAGTACTTATTGGTATACCAATAGAACCCAGCTCCCAAGTTGGGTGAGAATACACTCTCTTTACCACTGAGTGATGCATCACTTGCATCTTGTTTCTTTAGTTCGTCATAATCTATTTCAAAAATATTGCCTGCTCCCTGCAAACCAAACACTAATTTTGAGTTTTCAAAATTGATAGTGTATGATACAGCTACGTTTAGAGCGGTTTGGTTTTGAGGTCCTATACTTTCGCGAAAGATACTTCCTCCTAAGCCTACGTTGCGCATAGATTGCATAGGCTGGTGATAGCTAATACTTCCGTTAGTAGGTGCTCCTTTTAGCCCTACCCATTGGGTGCGGAACATTCCAAAGAAACTTCCTACTTCACGAGAACCTGTATACCCTGGGTTGAACAGCATAGTGTTGTACATATACTGTGTGTATTGCGACTCTTGTTGAGCAAAAAGTATGCCTGAAAATAAAGTCAGAACCCATAATAATCTTTTTTTCATATCCAAATATGTTATAATTTTAATATTTTTATAGCTTATTTTTAAATATAAGTTTTGCCGAGCTATTACACTCGGCAAAACTATATTAAATATACTTATTTCTTCAAGTACAACCAGCCCGAAGCCGTTTGTTTCTTATCAGATAAGTCTTGATACTCTATCACGTAGTAATAAGTACCTTGCGGCAAACGATCACCAGCTTCCACTGTGGTACGTGCACTTGAGCGTCCTGTGAACACTTTCGTTACGTTGTCATATCCTTCTACACTAAATACTTCTACACCCCAACGGTTGTATATACGTACTTTGTTATTTGGATAATTCTCTATACCTCCTATATGGAAGTGGTTATTAGCGGCTGAACCATTGAGAGATACCCCGTTGTAGATGATAATTTCTGAACCTACTTTTACACTTACAGTTGCTGTTGCACAACCTGCTGCGTTACATAATTCGTATACGAAACTATCTATACCTACAAAGTTTCTATTAGGTGTATATTCAATAGTACCATCTGCATTCACTACTGCAGTACCTTTTGCAGGAGTGACAGTTATTACAGGGGTTACTGCTCCGTTAGGTGTATCATTAGTTAATACCTCTATTGTTACAGGCGTTCCTATAAAGGTTTGTGCACTATCATTCTCTGCTATTGGCAATGCACTTGTATCCGAAACTACCGTAAAGGTTACTACTCCTTCTGTACAATCTGTAGGAGTTGCTACAGTACATACATTATAAGTAATTGTGTAATTACCTGGCGCAGCATTCTCCGGTATGGTTATAGTACCATTAGGATTTACTGTTGGCACTGGGTAACCAGGACGAGGAGGTGTTACAACCACATTAGTAATTGTTACGTTGCTACCTGTTGCACTTGTTGTGCTACCATCAGGATTTACTACATCGTCATTGTCAAATATACTTGGCGTAGTACGTGTGCCTGTACCTGTTACAGTAAAGCTATCAGGGTTAATGATAGGTGCAGGTTGTCTTACTGTAAGCGTAGTTGTTGCACTCACGCAAGTAGATGATGCTACACACATATCATAAGTGATAGTATACAAACCTGGTCTTAAACCATTTGGTACTGTTATTGTACCGTCAGGGTTCAATGTTGGCGACAAGGTACCTGGCGCACTTGGCGTTACTACTACATTAGTAATGGTAACGTTACCACTTGTTGCACTTGTAGTGCTTCCGTCAGGATTTACAAAGTAGTCATTGTCAAGTACACTTGGTGTTGTACGGGTGCCTGTACCTGTTACCACCAATGGGTCTGGTGTGATTACCAAAGTAGTTACTGGAGGCACTACTGTAAAGGTCACTACCCCTATAGTACAATCTGTAGGAGTTGCTACAGTACATACATTATAAGTAATCGTGT
>NZ_KB291296.1:0-1086 GCF_000318275.2 Capnocytophaga sp. oral taxon 332 str. F0381 | reverse complement strand
TCTATAAAAAAAGCACTCAGGCTTGCGCCTGAGTGCTTTTCTTTTCATCGCTAATTGCGTTTTAAATATAACCAACCTGTTTCTTTCTGCTGTTGGTGGTTGTCATCTTCGTATTCTATAATATAGTAGTACGTACCTTGTGGCAACTTGCTGCCGCGCTCTATCGTCACTCGTCCGGTAGAAAGCCCTCTAAATACATTGCGCACGTTGTCGTAATTTTCTATCTCAAATACTTGTACTCCCCAACGATTGAAAATCTTCACTACATTCTTCGGATACGCTTCTATGCCTCCTATATGGAAGTAGCTATTCCTTTCATTTCCGTCTATTGAAATACCATTGTATGGCAACAATCCATTCGTTACTTCTATCATTACCACCGCACTTGCACACTGTCCAAACGCATCACATAACTCATATACAATCCTATCTGTACCCACAAAGTTAGTCGATGGACGATATTCTATACTGCCGTCTGCATTCACTATCGCTGTACCATTAAGCGGTGCTGTAGTGATATTAGGCAATGTAGCTCCGTTAGGAGTGTCATTTGACAATACTGCTATCGTTACAGGGGTATTGCGTATAGTAGTTGCCCTATCATCAGCCGCTACAGGTGCTGCTGTAGGTGTCGATACGCTCGCTGGAACTACTACCCGCACCGATGCTGTATCACAGCTCACTGGTGCTGCTATCGTACATACACGGTAAGTAACTGTATAGGTTCCAGCTACCGTTGCCGGTGGTACTATCACATCTCCCGTTTCAGGGTTTAGGTATGGTTCATTTACCCCTGGAAGCGGTGGCATTATGCTTATCGTTACACTGCGTACCGATGGGTTAGGAACTCCATTCAATTTCTCATTGGTAAGTACGTTGCCTACCACTGGGCTACCCGTATAAGTAAACGTTTCTCCATTCACTTCTATCGTTGGCGTTACCGTTGGTGCTATCACTACTATTTCTATTTCTGTAGTAGCACATAAGGTTCCGTTCTTAGCACAAATTGTATATGGCACTTTATATACGCCTGCTGCTGTAGTACTTGCTACCGCTACTGTTCCATCTGCATTAAGGGTAATACCC
>NZ_KB291295.1:79293-94817 GCF_000318275.2 Capnocytophaga sp. oral taxon 332 str. F0381 | reverse complement strand
AAGATAACTGTAAACCTTTTTTAGGACGTGACACCCGTGCGGCTCGCCCTCCGCTGGCGCGAGCTTGTAGCTCGTGCCTACTATACAATTACTTCCCGTCTCCCCTCCTGCTGGCGCAAGCTTGCAGCTTGTGCCCAATTCAAAATTCAAAATTCACTCACCACTCCCACAAGTCCTACCCGTCCCAAAAGTCTCACAAGTCCCATCCGTCCCACCAATTCAAAATTCAAAATTCAAAATTCTTCTCACCGAACCTTCAGCGAAGGATAAGCGAAGGAAAGTCGGCGAGCTGGCACAGCCGAGTATGTGACGAACAATAAACACACTCCCAGCAAGAAAAACACAATTCATAATTCATAATTCAAAATTATTTCATATCTTTGCAGAGTTTAATCACTAACAGCAATAACGAATAATAGAAAATGAATATATTACGATTTATTACAGCAGGAAGCGTAGATGACGGTAAAAGTACCCTTATAGGGCGATTACTCTATGATAGCAAAAGTATCTTAGCTGACCAGTTAGAAGCTCTCGAACAACAATCTAAAAACAAAAATGAAGATGGAATAGACCTCGCCATCCTCACCGATGGGCTCCGTGCCGAACGAGAACAAGGCATTACCATTGATGTAGCTTATCGCTATTTTGCAACTCCAAAACGCAAATTTATCATTGCCGATGCGCCTGGGCATACCCAATATACCCGAAATATGATAACAGGAGCTTCCAATTCGCAGCTTATTATCATTTTAGTAGATGCCCGTAATGGTATTACCGAGCAAACACGCCGTCATTCCATTATCGCTTCACTGCTCAATATCCCCGAAGTAGTAGTAGCTGTCAATAAAATGGACTTAGTAGGCTATTCCGAAGAAACTTTCAACTCAATTAAAAACGAATATCAACAAATCGCAACCCATTTAGGGCTCAAAAACGTTCATTACTTCCCTATTTCAGCTTTTGTAGGTGATAATATTGTCAATACTACCCAAGCAATGACTTGGTACAAAGGAGTTTCACTCTTAGAATTCTTAGAAACAGTAGAAATCAACCCCCATAGCTATACACAACCCCGCTTTCAAGTGCAATATGTGATACGCCCTCAAACAGAAGCCCTTCACGACTATCGAGGCTATGCAGGCGAAATCATTTCAGGCAATTATCGTAAAGGCGATGCCATTGTAGTACTTCCCGAAGGTATTAGCACTACTATCAGCAAGATAGAACATAATGGTAAAGAAGTATCAGAGGCAAAAGCAGGAACCCCCGTAGTAATACATATTGATGACGATATCGATATTTCGCGAGGAGATTACCTCGTGAGTGAAGCCACTCAGCCCCTTCAAAATCAAGAAGTAGAAGCCATTGTATGCTGGATGGATAAACGCTCCCTTAGCGAAGGCAATAAATACCTATTGCAACAGCGCAGCCGCTTGGTGAGAGTTATTGTAAAAGAAATCATTTACAAGATAGATGTAAATACACTTCAGCAACAAGACGAAGCAGAAAGTTTAAAACTCAACGAAATAGCCAAAATACGCCTAAAAGCAGCAGCCCCTTTAGTATACGACCCCTTTGCCGAAAATCCACCTATGGGAAGCGCCATACTGATAGACGAAACCAGCAACGCCACCGTAGGAGCCCTAATGCTACAATAATATTTAAAACAAGGAAAAAATGAACGTAATAGAGTTGAATACCACCTTAGTAGAAGGAAATGTAGCTTATCAGGAAGAACTTGATATAGATGATATAGAAATTACACCGCTTGTAAAAAGCCTTTCAGGAGTATTGGGTACTCAAGAAGAATTGATACAAGCGATTAAAGATTCCGATGAAGAAGATTGGAAAAAAGAATATCATTTACATTTTTTAGAAAAACACAGTAAACACCTAAATGAAAGTATTTATTGATGCCAATGTTGTATTAGATTTGCTTCTACAACGACACAGCTTTTATCTGAATGCTGAAAAAATATTTTCACTATCCGATAAAGGTAGAATAACATTGTGTTTGTCAGCAGTATCATTTGCTAGTATTACATACCATCTGGAAAAACATATCAAAGGAAGAGACATTAGAAGTGTTTTGAGAAACTTAAGTAAAATAGTTAAAATACTCCCTTTCAATCAGAGGATTATTGAAAACGCACTCTATTCTAGTTTTAAAGATATAGAAGATGGTTATCAATACTTTACCGCTAAAGAATATGGTATTCCTATTGTAGTAACACGCAATGTAAAGGATTTTGTAGTAGATGATATATCGGTACTAACTCCCGAACAATTCCTTTCAATGTACAGAGTCAGTTAAACATTGCCTAATCATTAAATTGTAAAATAGAAAAATGAATATAGTAGAATTAAATACTACCTTAGTAGAAGATAATATCGCATATCAAGAAGATATAGCAACTGAAGAGGAAAGAGAAGAGGTTGCCCCTCTTATAAAAAGCTTAAGAAGCATACTAAAACCTTTTGATGAAAGCAAAATAATTGAAGAAGATAAAACTCTTAATCCCCTTTTTGTTGATAAGCAAGAAGAGAATTGTAATGATAATATTGCTCCTTCAATAAAAGCACTCAGAGCTATATTGAAACCTTATGATATGACACAAGAATATGAAGATGAATTATGTAGGTTGATATTAAAAAAACATAACTAATGAAAGCTCTTATTGATACGAATGTGATATTAGACTATGTGCTTCGTAGAAAATACTTTTTTAAGAATGCAGAAGAGATATTTTCTTTAGGAGAATACCAAAAAGTAATGTTATACATTTCAGCTTTGTCTTTTGGTAGCACAACCCACTTCCTATCAAGAGAATATAAAGAAGCCGAATGCAAGTATATATTGAATGTTTTAACACAAGTGCTGAGAATATTACCTTTTGACAAGCATATTATCAAAAAATCACTCTATTCTAGTTTTAAAGATATAGAAGATGGTTATCAATACTTTACCGCTAAAGAATATGGTATTCCTATTGTAGTAACACGCAATGTAAAGGATTTTGTAGTAGATGATATATCGGTACTAACCCCCGAACAATTCCTTTCAATGTACAGAACAAATTAACAAATTAATTATATGACAAAAAATACATTAACCTCAGAACATGCTATGGCTCTTGAAGATAAGTACGGAGCTCATAACTATCATCCGCTGCCAGTAGTGCTTAGCAAAGGACAAGGGGTATACGTGTGGGACGTAGAAGGCAAACGCTATTATGATTTTCTATCATCCTATTCAGCAGTCAATCAGGGGCATTGCCACCCCCGTATTATCAAAGCCCTTACCGAGCAAGCTCAAACACTTACACTTACCTCACGTGCTTTCTACAACGATAAGCTTGGACTCTACGAAAAGTATATTACCGAATATTTCGGTTTTGAAAAAGTATTGCCTATGAATACAGGAGCTGAAGCAGTAGAAACAGCCATCAAAATATGTCGCAAATGGGCATACGAACAAAAAGGAGTGCCCGAAAGTGCGGCTATTATCATCGTATGCGACCAAAACTTCCACGGGCGCACCACTACGGTAGTCTCTTTTTCATCCGACAAAAATGCTCGTTCTAACTTCGGACCTTATACACCTGGTTTCGTATCCGTACCCTATAACAACCTGCCTGCTTTAGAAAAAGTACTTGCCGAAAATCCTACCACTGTAGCGGGCTTTTTGGTAGAGCCTATACAGGGAGAAGCGGGCGTATATGTGCCTTCTGAAGGTTACCTAAGCAAAGCTAAAGCTTTGTGCGAAAAGTACAATGCTCTTTTCATAGCCGATGAAGTACAAACAGGCGTAGCGCGTACAGGAAAACGTTTAGCCGTAGACCACGAAAACGTAAAACCCGACATTTTAGTTCTTGGTAAAGCTCTTAGTGGGGGCGTATACCCAGTGAGTGCCGTCCTCGCCGATGATAGCATTATGCACGTTATAAAAGCAGGACAACACGGTAGTACCTTTGGCGGAAATCCATTAGCTGCAGCAGTAGCTATAGAAGCCTTGCAAGTAGTAAAAGATGAGCAGTTAGCCGAAAACGCAGCACGTTTGGGCGAAATTTTCCGCAAAGAACTCAGTGATTATATCAAAACTTCTAATGTCGCTACTTTAGTACGCGGAAAAGGATTGCTGAATGCTGTAGTTATCAACGATACCGAAGATAGTGATACAGCGTGGAATATCTGCCTAAGAATGCGCGATAAAGGCTTGCTTGCCAAACCTACTCACGGCAATATTATCAGGTTTGCACCTCCATTAGTAATGAATGAACAGCAGCTAAAAGACTGCCTATCTATTATCATCAGTACACTGAAAGAATTTGAAGCTTAGTTGCCCCGCTGGTGCAAGCTTGTTGCTTGTGCCTTTTATGCAACTTCCTAATCACTATTTTTAACCATTAACCATCAATAATTAAACATTATTTTATATCTTTGCCATCAGAAAAACGTAAAACATTAATTTTAAAAAGATGTATAATTTATTAAAAGGAAAAAAAGGTATTATCTTCGGCGCTTTAGACGAAAACTCAATAGCTTGGAAAACCGCCGAACGTGTACACGAAGAGGGGGGTAAGTTTGTGCTTACTAATGCTCCTGTGGCAATGCGTATGGGGCAAATAAAAAACTTAGCCGAAAAAACAGGCTCTGAAATTATCCCTGCCGATGCTACCAATATGGAGGATTTAGAAAACTTGGTAACCAAAGCTATGGAAATATTAGGCGGTAAGTTAGATTTTGTATTGCACTCTATCGGTATGTCGGTAAATGTGCGCAAAAACATTCCTTACACCGAATCCAACTACGTAAATACCGAAAAAGGCTGGGATGTATCAGCACTTTCATTCCACAAAGTATGCCAAGTGCTTTACAGAAATGATGCGATGAATGAGTGGGGAAGCATCGTAGCTCTTACCTATATGGCTGCACAACGCACTTTCCCCGACTATAACGATATGGCTGATAACAAGGCTTATCTAGAGTCTATAGCGCGTAGTTTTGGCTACTTCTTCGGTAAAGATAAAAAGGTGCGTGTAAACACCATTTCGCAATCACCTACGCCTACTACTGCTGGGCAAGGAGTGAAAGGTTTTAGCGGCTTTATTGCCTATGCCGATGCTATGTCGCCATTAGGAAACGCTTCAGCTCAAGATTGTGCCGATTATACTGTTAGCCTCTTCTCCGACCTTACTCGCAAGGTAACTATGCAAAATCTTTACCACGATGGCGGTTTCTCCAACACTGGAGTAAGCAACGAGGTTATTCAACGTTTTAGCTAATTGGCTAACAGACAAATTACCAATGAAATATCTTTTGATTTTTTTGGTACGTTTTTATCAAGTGGTGGTTTCTCCTCTGAAACCACCTTCTTGTCGTTATACCCCTACTTGTTCGCAATACGCTCTCGAAGCTCTTAAAAAATATGGTGCTTTTAAAGGAGGCTGGCTGGCTATAAAACGCATCAGTAGCTGCCACCCTTGGGGCGGAAGTGGTTACGACCCTGTACCTTAGTGCCAAAAAATAGATACAATTTACTAATTGAAGAAAAATATGATTTGGGAGAACTTACTTTCACTCAATAAATACGGCGACACTACCTCACGACCTCGTCTTAAAGAAGATGAAACGCGCCTTAGCTTTGATATGGACTACGATAGGGTGGTGTTTTCTAGCGCTTTCCGCAGCTTGCAAGATAAAACACAGGTAATCCCTCTTTCCAAAACAGGCTTTGTTCATACACGCCTAACGCATAGTATTGAAGTATCAGTAGTAGGGCGTAGTTTAGGACGTAGCGTAGGAAAGCATTTGCTTGCCAAATACCCTCACTTGCACGAATTAGGCTATCAAACTAACGATTTTGGCGCTATTGTAGCAGCTGCTGCGGTAGCTCACGATATTGGCAATCCACCCTTCGGACATAGTGGCGAAAAAGCTATAGGTGAGTTTTTTCAGTATAAAAAAGGAGCCGACCTTAAAAGTCTGCTTACAGCAAAACAATACGCCGACTTGTGTAACTTTGAGGGGAACGCCAATGGCTTTAGAATATTGAATGAAACACGTATGGGAGTAGAAGGTGGTTTGCGCCTTACGTATGCTACCTTAGGTGCTTTTACTAAGTATCCTAAAGAGTCATTGCCTGTGCAGCCTACTGATAATGTAGAGGATAAAAAATACGGATTTTTTCAAGAGGATAAAGCGTTCTTTAAGGAGGTTGCCGAAAGATTAGGCCTCAAATCGAATAGCAATAATGATGATTTGCGCTATGCACGGCATCCGTTAGCTTTTTTAGTAGAAGCTGCCGATGATATATGCTATACTATTATTGATTTTGAAGATGGTATCAATTTAGGACTAATACCTGAACCTTTAGCTTTAGAATATATGGAGGGTATTATTCAGGGGAGAATAAATCGCAACAAATACGAGCTACTACAAACTAAAGAGGAACGAATAGCTTATTTGCGTGCTGTAGCTATAGGTACGCTTATACAAGAAGCTACAGATATTTTCTTAGCCAATGAAGCGGCTATTTTACAGGGAGATTTTCATCAATCGCTTTTGAAATTAAGCCAATATAAAGCACAAATCGACAAAATCATTAGTTATAGTGTACAACATATTTACCAATCAGATGAGGTAGTAGAAAAAGAAGTGCAAGGTTATGTAATTTTACAACACTTGTTAGATATATTTTTTACCGCAATTATCAATGAAGAAAAAGGAAAAGTTACCTCATTTGATAAATTATTACTTAAAAAACTACCTGAAAAATACCATCAAAAAGGTACATTATATCAAAAAGTGATGGCAATTACCTGCTATATTGCAAGCCTTACCGATAGCAAAGCAGTAGAATTGCACCTAAAAACAGCAAGTAGTAGTAAAAATATTTAAAATGTAAGTTGTTGATAATCAGTTGTAGTGTTGTAAAAATGAAAAAAAAATGAAAAAAAGTTGTCAAAAAATTTGCAGGTAATGAAAAAAGTAGTACCTTTGCAACCGCAATGAAGAAATGAATTGCACAGTTTAATGGGTCTGGTAGTTCAGTTGGTTAGAATACATGCCTGTCACGCATGGGGTCGCGGGTTCGAGTCCCGTCCAGACCGCAATTAAAATTTAGTTGTGTTGTTTTGTGTAAATATTTTTACACGGGTTTATAGTAAACCGATGAAAGCTTTCCTTTTTAAGGAGAGCTTTCTTTTTTATATATGTTATAGGGTAAGGATACTAACTACCACTTGAATTGTACTAAAAATTCGTGTGAATTACGTGATTGTAAATTGAGGTGAGTTTGGAAATAGCTTTCAAAACCATAACCTATGGAAACGTAGTAATCAGGAAGGTTGAATAGTAGGTAGATACTTGCAGCTTTGGCAGTACGGTAGGTAAGTCCTAATTCAGCACGTTCTACAAAATTAGCAGCAATGGTAAGATCGGTAGAAGGAGTACGACCTTCAGCTAAACACATCTGTAAGCGTGGTTTGATAGTGAAATCAGGAGCGATGCGCCAAAAATATCCTCCCATAATATAATAGTAAGTAGTTTCAGCCATTGAAGTCATTACTTCATTATCAATATGCACATGTTTAGAAGATAACATATTAGGCATTGAAAATCCTATATAAAAATTAGGATGGTCATAATATAGTCCAGTCCCAAAATTAGTTTGAAACTCTCCTGAAATAGTCTGCAAATAAGAGTTGTAATAATATGTGGGGTGTATACGATTGCCATTGGGGTAGTATGAATTGTATAATTGGTTGTAATGCCCCATTTCGTTACCATCAATATTAAAAACATCACCACCAAATTTTACGCCGCCTATAAGGTTAGAATTGTAGGTAATAGGGATAGCATACGATAAGTCTGCATAAATACCCGCTTGTTTTTGTATAAACACTTTGTTATTGGCTATAGAAACGCCCAATCCTACACGTTGCGACAGCTTGTGAGTAGTAAAGAAGGTTTGCGTAAGAGGCGCTTCTATCATATCGCGAAACTGATTGCGAATATCTACAGATACTGTATGCCCCATTTCCAACCCCACTACCGCAGGGTTTACCAAATTGGCGTGCTGATGATAAAAAATATAAGTAGCATCGGTGCTTTGTGCTATCACACTTCCTATAGATAGCATTGCAGCAAAAAGTAATATTTTCTTCATTATTTTTATTTTTGTAGTTGAAAAGAAGTTTTATTCGGGAGTTGCTTTCCATTGATGTATGAATTTAGAATAGCCATACACAAAAGCTAAGGTACCTAATAGCATCACGTAACTCACAGGAGTAGCTGTAGGAAGCAGTTGTTTTGATTCAAACAATAATAATAGTGAAAATAGTGCAGGAGCAAATACTATCAGTGAAAAGTTAATACCTATAGCTATAAAGTTTTTAGGTAGTTTGCCTAATGAAACTGTGGTGAGGGCTATTACTGCAAAGGCTGTAAATATATACAAATACCCTATAGCATCGTAGCTTGTTATAATAGATATAAACACTGAAAAGAAAGCCAAAACCAGTGCCAATACGTGTGAGAATACAATTCCTAGCAGGAACGCCCGTAGGCTAGTAACACGCACGCAAAACACTATAAGTGCTACAAATAAAGTAGGCAATAAGAAATAGTTTCCTAATAGGAAAGGTGAGAGTATTAAAGCATCTTCATAGGCATTTTCTACGTTTTTTATGAGGTAATGGTCTGAACCCCACATATCATCGTAATAACTATCCTCGTCAGCCTCTTTTTCTTCTTCTAAATAATTACTTTTTAGCTCAGTTATATAGCTTTCGGGGTATTTAAGCTGGATAGATACTTTTGAGCCCATTACAAACGATATAAAAAAAGTAGTGGAGGCAAAAATAATTACAAAGTATTGAGCAAACTGCCCAAAGAGCTTATGCGGATTGCTAGGGTAGAAGTGCTTAAAAGCATTGTTTTTATTTAGTTGGGTGAGCCACCCCACTAATAAGAGTATACTAAAAACAAGATTTAGCAAAAAGGGATAGCCAAAATAACTACTAAAAGTGCTAAAGTAGCTTGTTTTTAATTCTTGCTCATTTATGCTGAAAAAGCCTATTACGAAGAACAGCAAATGTATTACTGCTGCAGCACTTATCATCCATACCAATTTAGTATTCCAAATTGATGGATAACGCTCTAAAAGATATTGATTTATTTTATTCATTTTTCTATTGGTTCATAAAGAAACGCCTTGTAGAAGACGATATGTTACGTATATAAGTAAGCGTGATACCTGCATTGCCAAGAGCCTGTAGTAGTTGCGAAAAATCGGTGTTGGGGCGGAAATAGGCTACATAGTTGCCTCCGTTGTACTGCAGCTTTTCAAGAGCAAAACTTTTGAATACTGCCAATAATTCTTCTCGGCTATTAGGAGTTTCTATTTCTACAATCAATTGTGTTGGAGTGCTCTCATTGAGATTCTCGTCCCTATTTTCTTTATATTCTCCTTTTCGCAAGAAAATTACTTTATCAGATACTTTTTCTACCTCAAATAACTGTTGTGAACTCAGTATCAATGCTATTGGGTTAGCAACCGAGTTGGCAATCATCTTTAGGTCTTGTAATATAGTTTGTTGTGCCAAAACGTCTAAGTTTCCTAAAGGCTCGTCTAATAGCAGTAATTCAGGCTGGCGCAATAAGGTACGCGCTAGCTCAAAACGCATTTTATACCCTGATGAAAGCGCATCCCAAGTGAGGTGCTTATATTGCCATAAGCCTAAGCGTGCAATCATTAAGAGGGTGCGCAGCTCATTTTCTTCAGCAGGAACACCATAGTTAGCCAATGCAAATTTGAGATTATCCTTCAAACTACCATACCATCGTTCGGTGCGTTGAGGTATATAAGCCAACTTAGTGCGCAGCTCGTAGTCGTTTTTAGGAGCTCGCAGGAAGTAGTAGGTAAGTTTGCCACTATCATAAGCTAAATCATAGGCTAAAAGTCTTAACAAAGTTGTTTTACCATTGCCGTTTTCGCCCACTAAGCCATATACCTGACCCTTGCGAATCATAAGCGAAATGGGACCTAATGAGAAGAATGCACCATATTTTTTTTGTAAGTTTTCAGCCTTTAGCACAGGGTGTTGTGTAGCTACTTCTTTCACCGAGCATTGGGCTACCTGCCCAAGCAGTTCGGTAGCTTTTTCGGCAAGTGTAGTTACTTCGTTGGGGTGTTGCTCTTTCCATTCCACCAAAGTAATAGCCTTTTGGTAAAGCTCCATTCGTTGCGTATCGGCTACACAATCCAGCAGTTTTCTGAAGGCAATAGCAGTGTCATTATTCTGAAAACACTGTAGGGTTTCGGCTACGCGCTCTTGATGTTTAGTCATTATACAAGTATCTTGTGTTATATCATTTGCAAAGATAGTAAAAAAAAGTAAATCTTGCCAAAGCTATAAAAACTTTAGCAAGATTTCTCTGTCAAATAAAAACCAACTTTTTATGGAAAAGAGTTACTATCTGTTATTCTGAACCATTTTTGTATTATTTTGCATTTCGTCATCAGGGATTTGGTATATCCATCTTGGGTCGTTGGCAGGTACGTTTATTTTGTTGCTGTGGTTGGAGTTAGTTACTGTTCTATCAGCACCCATTCGCCAACGTTTAAAATCGAAGAAAGAACTACCTTCAGCCCATAGCTCAATACGGCGTTGGGTGCGTACCTCTTCGCGTAGCTGAGCTTGGTTTAGGCTACTAATATCGTAAGCCGTATCGTTGCGGTAATTTTTTACCAAATCTGTTAGTTTTGCTTTTGCTTCAGTAAGTTCACCCAATTCTACCAATGCCTCTACGTACAACAAGTAAGGGTCTTCTTTGCGAATAAAACAATAATCGCCTGTAGCATCTTTTTTGGTAACGTATTTTAGGCTAGAATAGTCGTCCATTTCGTATTCAGCAGCGATGTCGGGGAATAGCGCTTGGTTGATATACAATTTTTTGCGTATATCGTTATTGCCTATTTTTTCATAAAGCAAGCTAAACATCGCTTTAGGAGTATATTGAGCAAAGCCCACAGGCAACGTATTGTCTATATACGAATAGAACGACTGCCACGTACCTGAAGTTAGGTTTGTAATATCATACCCCCATAGCCACGCACTGCTGCTTATATCCCAATCTTTAGAAGCCACTTCAGCAGCACTTGTAAGGGTGATACTGCCGTTATCTACTATCATTTTGGCATACTGTCTCACGCGGCTCCACTCTTCGCGTTGTGCATAAGCTTTTGAGAGGTAAGCCAACGCCACTACTTTATCTACATCGTGTTTTGAGGTAGTGATTTGAAAACGAGCATCATCTACTACAGAAAAGTCGCTGAGGATTTGTTGGTACACCTCTTCTACGGTAGAGCGGGCAAATTTTTCGGTAGTGGGCACCAATAGCAAAGGTACACCTGGGTTGTTTTCGTTGCCTTTATAAGTACCCTGATAGATATTTACTAAGTAGAAATAATAAATAGCGCGCAATGATTTTAGCTCAGCATATTTTTGAAATTCTTTTTGATCAGTAGAGGTATTTACCCCATTGGGGAAGTACTTTTTCAAAATAGTATTGATACTACTAATTTGGCTATACAAAAAGCTCCACACGTAGGAATTGCTGTAATAATCACTTGAAAGCCCAGCCGTAAAGTTATAGTCGTAGCCCAACCAGTGGTAGGAAGGCATTACGAGGTCTAATCCCATATGGTCTAAGCGCAGGTCAATAGATTTGATACCAAAGTTGATAGCATCGGTAGAGTTGGCATTGCTGTTATAAATCCCATTTAGCTCAATATCTATGAGTTTAGCTTTTTGTTCGGGGTTTTGTTTCAGTTCTTCCAATCGCTCTTCGGAAATGTAGCCCGTGAGCTGAGGGTCAAAATTATCTTTAGAACAACCCACCAAAAGAAAGGTAAGGAGCGATGCGAATATGATTTTTTTATATGTATTCATCGTAGTAAGTTTTAAAAATTGAGTGTTAATCCCATCGATATGGTGCGTATAGGTGAGTAACTTGCGCGGTCAGAGCCATTACCGCTAAGGCTTGCGCGGGGGTCTAATCCTTTGCGATAGCTCCACAAGTAAAGATTGTCACCTGTAACATAGTATCGTATGCTGCTAAGTTTCAGTTTTTCGGCAGCCTCTTGGGGTACGTTGTAGCCTATGCTCACGTTGCGCAATGATAGGTAACTTGCACTCACCAAAAAGCGGTCGGATGAGCTACCTTGTAGTCCTGCGAACTCTAAACGAGGTACATCTGTATTTCGGTTTTCGGGTGTCCATCGCTTGCGTATATCGGTATGCCAATTGCGTCCTAAGTCGCCGGTACCCATTAACGAAGAATATTGGTAATCGTAGAACTTACCTCCTATTTGGTAAGAGAATTGTACCGAAAGGTCTATGTTGTACACACGTAGTGAAGTGCCAAAGCCACCTTGCAAGTCGGGGATAGAAGTTCCTACAAATTGCTTGCTCTTTTCGTAATTATACTTGTCGCTGCCCAATAAGTTCCAGCTTTCTTGGGCATCGCTGGAGGTTGTTTTGGTATAAGTCCAGAATAGGGCATCTCCTGTTTCAGGGTCAACACCACCGTATTTTACCATATAGAAGTCGTAAATACTACCTCCTTCTTTGATGATTTGTTGTCCTGTAGCAAGTCCTTTTTCACGTAGTTCTTCAGGCAGTTTTAGCACTTTGTTTTTGTAGCACAAGCCGTTGGCAGTAATTTGCCATTCTACGTTTTCAGTACGCACGGGGGTAACCGATATAGAGAACTCAACCCCTTTGTTTTGCATATCAGCCACGTTGCGAGGCTCTGACGAGAAACCTGTAGAGGCAGGAAGCGGCATATTGAACAACATATTTTTGGTGGTTTTCACAAAGAAATCAGCCTCTATGCTCAAGCGGTTATCCCACAAGTCGGCTTCTATACCTGTATTGAAGTTGCCGCTCTCTTCCCAAGTGATGTTGCGATTGCCTTTGTAGGCAGCTTGCAGACCCGGTTTGGTACCATCGGTAGTAACGTAATACAAATTTAGATAAGGAGCGTAAGAGCGACCACCGTTAGGCAAATACAAATAGTCGTTACCCTGCACTCCATAGCTCGCTTTTAGCTTTAAGTTGTTGATAAAGCTTACTTTTTCTAAAAACTTCTCACGATTTACCAGCCAAGAGCCACCCACTGACCAGAAAGTACCCCAGCGATTTTCAGGTGCGAACACTGATGAAGCATCGCGGCGCAAGCTGGCAGAAAGAAAGTACTTATAATCGTAATTCATATTTAGCTGCCCGAAGTAACCTTCTACAAAATAGCCTGTAGTATAAGAGCCTAATGAGGTGGTTACTGCAGCATTGTCAAACTCAGAGTTTAGCGGGTCTAAAAAGTTCTTTTTACTACCTCCTAATGAAGCATATCTTTCTTTGTTGCTTTCGTGACCTAACAAAGCATCAAAGCTATAGTTGCCCCAACTTTGGTTGTATTTTAGCAATTGGTTGAAAGTCATAATCACATCGTGGGTACTATAGCGGCTGCCTATACCATTGCTGTCTTTGCCATAGCCTCCCAAAGGAGTAGTAAACTCATTGCTGTTGTAAAAATTAGCATAGAAGTTGCCTGAAGTGCTGAAGGTTAAGTTCTTCAGTAAGTTGATATCTAAGGATAAGGACTGGTTCAGGTAGTAATTTTTAGAAAATAGAATGTCGTGTTTTTGGGTAGCGACAGGGTTGGTATTTCCGTTGAATTTACGTGCGCCGCCAAAGTCGTATTTATTAGTAGGGTACCCATTGGCATCGTGTTCAAAAATAGGGTATATAGGAGCGATAAAGCGCGTCCATTCAAAGGGGTTATTAGTGCCTGAATACTCAGTACCTTGTTTTTCGGTATAAGTGAGCATTGTAGAGGCATTAGCTTTTAGCCATTGGGTAACATCGCCTTTATACGAAAAGCGAGAGGAGTAGCGATTAAAATAGGAGTTGAGGTTATACCCCTCATCACCTAAATACCCGAAAGAGAAGTAAAAACTATTGCTTTCGTTGCCCTTGGTAAGGCTAAGGTTGTACTCATCGCGTATGCCAGGTTTGAAGAGTGCTTTTTCCCAATCGTTAAAATTGGCATCTTTATACTTAAGTTTGGCATTAGGGTTTAGTTTTCCGTTAGGGAGTACCAATTGGTCATCGGGTACATCATAGATATTATAGCCATTTCCGACGTTTTTTATCAAGTTATCGGCAGCCCAAGCGGTAGCAGTGTTATAACGTTCGGTAGTGTTGGTAGTAGTTTGAGTGAAGTATGATTTGTTGTACAAAGCGTTGTACAAAGTTTCGTAATATTCGCTGGTAGAGCTTATTTTGTCATATTCGGGTATGCCACGCGTGTTGAAGCCTGTGCGAGCATCTACAGTAATAGAGAGCTTGTCTCTTTTACCACTTTTGGTAGTGATAATAATCACCCCATTTGCCCCACGCGCTCCGTAAAGTGCTGCTGATGAAGCGTCTTTTAGTACGTTGAGGCTTTCGATATCGCTGTTGTTGATAGAGTTTAGGCTGCCGTGATAAGGAGCGCCATCTAAGATAATAAGCGGGGCACTTGAGCCATAAATAGAGCCAATCCCACGTATGCGGATGGCACTACCAGCTCCAGGGTCGCCAGAACTATTAGAAATTTGTACCCCTGAAACAGCCCCTTCTAAGGTTTTAGCCACATCGGCACTTTGGCGTTGTGTGATATTTTCAGCTTTTATGGTAGCCATAGAGCCTGTAAAAGACTTTTTATCGGTAGTACCATAGGCTACAGCCACTACATCAGTACCTTCCAATTGCTGTACATCAGAACTTAATACAATATTGATAGTACCTGCTTTGGTTACTTTTCGTTCTTGTGAGGTATATCCCATACTTGAGAACACCAGTATATCTCCATTTTTTACTTTTATTTCATAATGACCCTCTCCATCGGCAGCTACCCCTTTAGTGGTTCCTTTCACCACTATTGAAGCACCTAATAGTTCAAGCCCAGAGTCATCTTTTACAGTACCTTTTACGGTAAGTTCTTGCGCCATCGTCCATAAAGAACACAGAGGCAACAAGAGGAGCAAAATAATTTTTTTTCTACTAATCATTATTGTTTCGTTTTAATGTCGCAAAATTATTGTTAAGTTTCGTAATATGCAAGTTTTTGATGTAAAAAATATAAAATTTAACATTTTTCTTAGAAAATCTATTTTTTTTGTTTTTGAGATTCTTTTAAAAAACGGTCTTTTTGAGAGGGTGTTTTTTGCATACTTGCTAAAAAACACCCTCGTTTTTTGAGCTATCATCAAAAAATAACACTTAGTTTTTAGTTAATAATTTTAAGTCTTCAATCGTTAGTTTATATTCATTATTTATTAGTTTTGGTGCTTTATTCTTCGGTGAGAAGAATTTTGAATTTTGAATTCTGAATTTTGAATTCTGAATTGGGCGTCAGCGGGGAGAGCTGTATAGGCTTTTATCCTTCGCTCAACCTTCGCTCAACCTTCG
>NZ_KB291295.1:63308-79273 GCF_000318275.2 Capnocytophaga sp. oral taxon 332 str. F0381 | reverse complement strand
AACCTTCGCTCAACCTTCGCTCAACCTTCGCTGAGAAGAATTTTGAATTGGGTACAAGCTACAAGCTTGCGCCAGCGGTGTATATAAAAATAAAAAATTTGGTAATTACTTGTTTTTTATTATATTTGCACCGTGATAATCAAACCTATATGTTACCAATAGTTCAATACTTAGGTTTTTTGCTATTTACAGCCATTTTTCTTATAGGATTTTGGCTGCTTTTGTTGCTTTGTGTGCTCTTGCCTTATTGGGGCATACGCTCTCTTATTTCACATATAAAAAAAACGTAACAAATTAATAACCAATGATTTTAAAAGATAAGCTCTTTAGTCTTCCTATTGTGAAACAGCTTGTTGCACTACTTAAAAGCGTGAGGCTCTCCAAAAATGCTTTCTCACTTTATGACTTGCTGCATCTTTATATCGTAGGTATAATCAAAGGGACAGTTACTACGCGCGCAAGTGCTATTTCTTATAGTTTCTTTTTGGCTATATTTCCTTTTCTCCTTTTTATACTGAACCTCATTCCTTATATCCCTATAGAAAACTTTCAGGTGGATTTTTGGTCGTTTATCAACGATTTGTTACCACCAGGTACTCACGATTTTTTTTCAAATATTTTCTTTGATATTGCCGAAAAAAAACGTGGTGGCTTGCTCTCTTCGGTGTTCTTTCTTTCTATTTTCTTGATGACCAATGGCATTGTGGCTATCTTTGGAGGCTTTGAATTCTCTTATCACATTCATATTACACGCACTTACATAAAGCAATACCTCTACGCCCTAATGGTGGCTATCATTTTGGCACTGCTCATACTTTTTGTTGTAGTTATGTTTATCTACTACGAGGTGTACTTAGTGCCTTACTTAGATAAAATTAATTTCCTTACTACCAACGAAACTCTTTTACAAATTTCAAAAATAGGGTTTGTAGCCCTTATCACCTATTTTGGTACATCAATATTGTTTTACTTTGGCACTATTGAGGGGCAACAAGGCAAGTTCTTTTCTCCTGGTTCGGTGCTTACAATGCTTCTGTTTGGTTTAACTACCTATCTTTTTGGTATTTATATAGAAAATTTCTCACAATATAACCAACTTTATGGCTCTATTGGTGCATTGCTGATATTTTTGTTGTATATATGGCTGAATGCTAATATATTACTACTTGGTTTTGAACTTAATGCTGCTCTTATGCAACTTAAAAAGAATGAATGATGTACTATGTAGATGTAATCTTGCCTTTGTCGTTGCCAAAGTTGTTCACTTACCAAGTAAATGAGGAAGAAGCACATTTCTTACAACAAGGGATGCGTGTGGCAGTGCCTTTTGGCAAAGCAAAGATATACACAGCTTTAGTACATACCGTGCATACCCAAGAGCCTAATTACGAAACCAAAGAAATTGCTTATATACTAGACGAGCAGCCTATTGTTACTCCTCAACAACTTGAGCATTGGCAATGGATAGCCAATTTTTATATGTGTTCGCTGGGTGAAGTGCTTAAAACGGCTATGCCCGTAGCTTTTTTGCTGGAAAGTGAAACCGTAATAGAATTGGCTGAAAAAGACCTCCCTACCGAGCGTTTTACCGATGATGAATGGCAGGGGTATGAGGCTCTACACTATAAATCGGCACTGAAAGTGAGCGAAGTACACCAGCTGCTTCCCAAACGCAAGGCACTGAAAGTACTTGCTAACTTGGTAGATAAGGGAGCTGCTAAACTATCGGAAAAGTTACGCGAACGCTATGTGCCTAAACTCATAAAATACATTCGCTTGGCTGAAGCCTATCAATCACAAGAGGGATTGCAGCAAGCGTTGGCATTGCTGAACAAGGCTGTAAAACAAAAACAACTGCTAATGGCTTATTTTGATTATATCAATCGAGAGAAAGCCCCCCTAAAGGCTGAAACCTTGATAGAAAAAGCCGAAGTAACGCCTGCAATACTAAAAGCAGTAGTAGATAAAGGAATTTTTGAAGAATATTACCTTCAAAAAGACCGAATTAGCTTTGCCGAAGACCAAACCGACAAGAAAAACAACCTTACAGAGGCTCAGCAGGAGGCATTAAAGCATATAAAACTACAATTAGAACACAAAAACACGGTTTTGCTGCACGGAGTAACCGCTTCGGGGAAAACCGAAATATACATAGAGCTTATTGAAGCCTATTTGCAACAGGGCAAGCAGGTACTGTATTTGTTGCCCGAAATAGCTATTACTGTGCATCTTATCAATAGGCTAAAGCAGCATTTTGGCAAAAACCTATCGGTATATCATTCTAAATACAGTATCAACGAGCGGGTAGAGGTATGGCAGAATGTACTTGCTAATAAGCCTAAAGCCCAACTGATAGTAGGGGTGCGGTCGGCAGTATTTTTACCTTACACTCATTTGGGCTTGGTGATTATAGATGAGGAGCACGACAATTCGTATCGCCAATTTGACCCAGCCCCACACTTGCAAGCGCGCGATACCGCTATAATGCTTGCTAGCCAATGGAATGCTAAAACGCTATTAGGCACAGCAACCCCTTCAATAGAAACGATGCACAACGTTAAGAAGGAAAAATATGGCTATGTGTATTTAGCAAAGCGTTATGGGAGCTTTTTGCCCCCCGAAATGGTTCTTATAGATATTAAAGACAAACATCATAGAAAGCGAATGACCGGGCATTTCTCGGATGTGCTTATTGAAGAGATCAATCGTACAATAGGGGAGGGGAGGCAGGTGCTGCTTTTCCAAAACAAGCGAGGTTACGCCCCTGTAGTGCAATGTATGCATTGTGGTACCGTGCCCCAATGTCCGCATTGCGATGTGAGCCTTACCTATCACCAAAGCAGTCAGCAGTTGCGTTGCCACTATTGCGGCTATGTAATACCGATGCCTAAAACTTGTGTGGCTTGCGGTAGTGTGGATTTGAAAACCAAAGGATTTGGCACCGAACAAATAACAGACGAACTGAACTTGCTGTTCCCCAATGTGGTTGCCGACCGTATGGATCAGGATACTACCAATGGCAAGTATGGTTATGAAAAAATACTGGCAAAATTTGAGCAACAGGAAACACAAATATTAGTAGGTACACAGATGATTACCAAAGGCTTAGACTTTGCCAATGTAGGACTTGTGGGAGTGATGAACGCCGATGCCTCTATTCACTACCCCGATTATAGGGCTTACGAACGCAGTTTTCAGCTGTTTTTGCAGGTATCGGGGCGAGCAGGCAGAAGCGATAGGCAGGGGAAGGTGCTGATACAAACCTACAACCCCCAGCACTTTGTGATTCAGCAAGTATTGCGACACGATTTTAGAGCAATGTATCAGTACCAAATAGAAGAACGGCAAGCGTTTCGCTATCCGCCTTTTGTACAGATGATAAAAATAACGCTCAAGCACTCCGATTTTAATCGTATCAACGAAGGAGCAGCTTGGCTGGCAAATGCTTTGCGTGAAACTTTTGCTAACGGCTCTGAAATAGAAGTGTTGGGTCCTGAATTTCCGCTTATTTCGCGTATCAGGAATGAGTATATAAAAGAGATTTTGCTGAAATTGCCCTTGCGAAACGCTGTATTTCAGCAAGCCAGACAGCAAATAAAGCGCATAGAAGTTAGCTTTCAGAGTATAGGCAATTTCAGAGCCATACGTTTGTCGTATTTTGTAGAATAGAAAATTCGTACTAATAAAAAGTATATGAAGATATTAGAAACGCCTTATGGAATATGTCATTTGAGTGTAGTACCCGTACGGGTATCGCCTTGCGAGAGTGCCGAAATGTGCACTCAGTTGCTTTTTGGCGAACTTTTGCAGGTAACCGAAAAACACGATAATTGGTGCTTGATACGCTTGCTATACGACAATAGTGAGGGTTGGGTAGCTACTAATCAGTTTACCGAAATTAGTGATAAAGATTATAAAAAAGCGCTGAAAAAGAAAGAAAAATACGCACACAAATGGCTTACAAAATTGCGCCTCAAAACGGGCGCTGACCTTTACTTGCACATACCCAAAGGCGCTACTTTTTCGCATAATCATTTGTTGCACACGTCGCAATCTACCCAGCGAGCGCCCCACCCAAGTGTAGTAGCAACTGCCAAAGAATACATCAATGTTCCTTTTTTGGCAGGAGGTAGGACGCCCTTTGGCATAGATGCGGCTGGCTTGGTACAAATTGTTTTCAAACTATGTGGGGTACATCTGCCACGTACGGCGCAAGCACAGGCATCTTGTGGCTCGTCTATAAGTTTTTTGGAAGAAAGCAAAGCAGGCGATTTGGCTTTTTTTGATGACGAAGAAGGAAATATCATTCACGTAGGTATTTTATTAGGTGACAATAAAATTATACATTCGTATGGCAAGGTGCGTATAGACCGATTAGACCATATAGGTATCTTCAATAACGAACTGCGCAACTACACACATCAACTTAGATTATTAAGAAAAATAGACATTTAACAACAGATGAAAATAGCATTACTTGGTTATGGCAAGATGGGAAAAGCTATTGAGCAAATAGCTACCCAACGCGGACACGAGATTGTTTTGAAAATAGATAACCCTCATACGGATTACGATATCACCCTTGCCGATATAGCAATTGAGTTTAGCACCCCACAAAGTGCCTACCAGAATATAACCCATAGTCTTTCGCAAGGTGTGCCTGTGGTGGCTGGTACAACGGGATGGTTGGCTCACTATGACGAGGCTGTAAAGGTGTGTGAAGAACACCATACAGCTTTTCTGTACGCTTCTAACTTCAGCGTGGGGGTGAATATCTTTTTTGCCCTGAACAAAACGTTAGCCAAACTAATGGCACCCCTGCATAACTATAACGTGCATATAGAGGAAATACACCATACCCAAAAACTTGATGCCCCTAGTGGTACAGCTATCACTTTGGCAGAGGGTATCATAGCCGAAACTGATAAAACCGCTTGGCAACTGGGTGCTACTGCCGATGAAAAGACTATCCCGATAGAGGCAAAACGCATAGGTACTACCCCAGGGACACACATTATTACCTACGAAAGCGAGGTAGATACGATTGAGATTAAACACACAGCCCACAGCCGTACGGGCTTTGCTCTTGGTGCAGTAATCGCTGCCGAATGGTTAGTAAACAAAAAAGGAGTGCATACGATGCAAGAAGTGTTAGGGATATAATTGAATTTGTAGCTAATAAATAAAAAAATGGTATTATCTTTGCACTCAAAATAGAAATAAAAAAAATAAAATATAAAAACGATGTATAAAATCATCTTTTCAGATATTGATGGTACGTTGCTAAATGGCTTGCGTGCGCTATCAAATAACACAATTAACGAGGTAAAAAAACTCGCAGGAAAGATTCCTTTTATATTGGTATCATCGCGTATGCCGCGCCAAATGTACCACTTGCAAAATGATTTAGGCATTAATGGCTTGCCGCTTATAGCCTATAACGGCGGACTGGTAACTAACGGCGAACGTATTTTGCACTCGACAACGATTCCGTTTGCTGTTTTAGAGAAAGTAGTTGCCCTAAATGAGCAGTATTTTCAAGGGAAGATTCACATCAGTTTTTATAACAACAACGAGTGGTATGTGCCTGAATATGACCAATGGGCACAGCGTGAGGAAAACAATACTTTGGTAAAACCAGAAGTGTTACCCAATCGCGAAGTGCTCACCCAATGGCAGCTTGCCCAAAAAGGGGCTCACAAGCTAATGCTGATGGGAGAAGAACAGCTGATAAGCAAAATGTTTGCTTTGCTAAACGAACAATTTGCCGATGCGATGCAAATATATAGGGGAAAAGAAACTTATATAGAGCTTTCGGACAAGAGTGTATCTAAACTAACAGGGATAAAGGTGATTTTGGATGAAATATATCATTTTTCCTTAGAAGAGGCATTAGCCTTTGGTGATAACTACAACGATTTGGAGATGCTACAAGGGGTAGGTTGCGGTGTAGCTGTAGCCAATGCTCGTGAAGAGGTGAAACAGATAGCTAAATACGTTACCTTGCATCACAAAGAAGATGGGGTAGCCGAATTTCTTAAAAAACAAATAAACAAATAATACTAAAATAAAGAAAATGTTGTACATATATATTTTAATCGTAGCACAATTACTAAATGGGCTTTTTCTTTGGAAAGGCTATCAGAAGGCAGGTTATGCAGCTTGGCAGGCTTTTGTGCCTTTTTATAATACGGTGATATTCCTGAAAATTATAGGACGCCCTTGGTGGTGGCTTTTCTTGCTATATATGCCTGTGATAGGCAATATTATGTATGTAGTAATGACCTATGAATGGCTGCACGTGTTTGGCTACCGCAAAAAACGCTATACGCTGTATTCTGTTCTTACTTTGGGGCTTTATACTGCCTATGTAATGTATCTTCCTAAAACAGAGTATTTGGGTAAAGATAATGAGGTTATTAAAAAGAACGTATCGCCTTGGGTGAATGCTGTACTCTTTGCTGTAGTAGCTGCCTCAGTTATCCATAGTTACTTTATTCAGCCTTATATGATACCTACTTCATCATTAGAAAAAACCTTATTGGTAGGCGATTTTCTCTTTGTGAGTAAATTTCATTACGGAGTACGTATCCCGATGACACCTCTATCATTACCAATGGTACACGACTCGATTCCATTGGTAGGCACAAGGTCATATATTAAAGTGCCACAGCTACCTTATTTTCGTTTGCCTGCTCTGCAAAAAATAGAGCGCAACGATATTACGGTGTTCAACTGGCCTACCGATACGGTGCGATTTTTTAGGGATAAATCTAAAATACATATTGATAAGCCTATTGACAAAAAATCTAACTACGTGAAGCGCACCGTAGCAGTAGCTGGTGATGTTTTGGAAATAAAAAACGGCGATGTGTGGATAAACGGCGCTAAAGAGGTATATCCTGTGCGTGCTAAGCTCCAAACATCGTATTATGTGGTTACCAAACCTCATATAGTTCTTACCCCGCAACTGATGTATCAACAATTTGGCGTAACCGACCCCTTTGGGCAACTTGAAGATGCTACGGGTAAGCCTATAGAAAATACTTATATGTTTAGCTCTCTTACGCAAGAAGTAGCACAATATTTGAAAAATAACCCCAATATAGAATCGGTAATACCACAGATTAACAAAGCGGGGGTATATAACCCATTGGTATTCCCTCATTCGCCTCAATATGCGTGGAATGAAGATAACTATGGACCTATTACCATTCCTGCAAAAGGAACTAAAGTGCCGCTAACTATAGAGAACTTGCCTTTGTATAAGCGTATTATCAAAGATTATGAACATAATACATTGGAGGTGAAGGGGAATGATATATTTATCAATGGCAATAAGGCTACAGAATATACTTTTGCTCAAAACTACTATTGGATGATGGGGGATAACCGACATAACTCTGAAGATAGCCGCTTTTGGGGTTTTGTACCCGAAGACCATATAGTGGGTAAGCCTGTACTGATATGGATGAGCTTGGATAAACACCAATCGGGCTTTAAAAAGATACGTTGGGAACGGCTTATTACTACTATTAATGGAGATGGAGAGCCTAAATCATACTTGTATTATGTGCTTGGAGCGTTGGCTTTGTGGTTTTTGTATAGTACCTTTAAAAAGAAGAAAGTAAAAGAATAATGATAGAGCAAGTATTATTACACCCCACTTATTTTCCATCTATAGCACAATTTCACCTTATATGGTGCAATCCTTGTGTGCTTGAGGTATCAGATAACTACCAAAAACAAACCCTCCGCAATCGTACCTATATATATGGGGCTAATGGCAAGCAGGCACTCAACCTGCCTATAAAGCACGTGGGCGGCGATACTGGTAGGCAACTATTCCGAGATGTGAAAGTAGAAGACCATTTTGCTTGGCAACGATTGCATTGGAAGAGTTTAGAAACCGCTTATCGCACTTCGCCTTATTTTGAGTATTACGAAGATGATTTGGTGCGTATTTTTGAAAAATCTTACACTTTCTTATTAGATGTAAATATAGATACCATAGAAACGCTATTGGCTTGCCTGCAAACAGATGTGAACTTTGATAAAACCGAAATATACGAAGCAACTCCATCAATTGCTGATTATCGTTACTTGAGTAGTGCCAAAAAACAATACCCCGTTACGATGCCTGAGTATCACCAAATATTTGCCGATAAGCACGGGTTTATACCTAATCTGTCGGTTTTAGATTTACTCTTTCACGAAGGGCCTAATACAGGCGATTACCTTACTAAAGTGATATTATAATGCATAAAAAAAGGCTCTCTAAAACTAATTAGAGAGCCTCTTTTCACAATGCATATAAATACTACTACTAACTCCAAAGATATGAAGAAAATCAGAAATATATTACTATAAGAAGTAATAAAGTTTTTTACATAAGTTTTTGTTTTATATTGTCAAAACAAACAACCTTATTTCTGATTACTATATTGAAAATTCCGTGCCAAACTTTATTATTTTGCTATTGTTTTTATAACTATTTCATTATCAATACGAAATTTATGTATAAGCTCCTTCTGCTGGCAGTACTAATAAAATAAACTGTGTAATTATACCTATGCGAAAGGTATATTTACACAGTTTTATATTATACATTTTTTATGATTTAGCTTAGTATTGTACCACTACAAACCGAAAATCAAAAGGGTTAAAATCATTTACCAACTCGCTTATGAGCTGTTCGCCTTTTACTAAGTAAAAATCGGTGAAGTTGGAAAAGCGCTCTTGTAAGGTGTTATTGGGGAAAAGTTCACTCTGTAATACTACTATTTGCTCCAATTGCACATCGTATTTGCGCTTTTGTGCTTTTAGTAGGCGCGCTTCTAATTTTTCTAATCCTTTTAGCTGCCGTACTTCTTGTGCTTTTACTGCGTTCTTAAAGGTAATATCTGTTCTTTCAGCCAAAGTATATAAATGGGCAAATTGTGCCTTCAGAGTTTCTTTTTGAGGGCTAAAATCTATAGGAAATTCAGATAACTGCTTTACCTTTAGGTTTTTTAAGTCTTCGGGTTTTAGGAATACATCGGTGAGTGAAAGTGATAGCTTCTTTATTTTCTCTAATTGCCTTTCCGAAACCAACATTGCCGAGTTACGCAACATTAGCATTGGGAATGGCACATTTTCTTTCTCAAAAAAGCCCTTTAACTCCAACCAATAGGCAATTTCACCACCTCCGCCTATATAAGCCAAATTGGGCAATATTACTTCCTGATACAAGGGGCGAAGTATTACATTGGGTGAAAAGCGTTCCGGGTGGGCTTGTAGCTCTTTTAATAGTGCTTCTTCGGTGAATTTGATAGCCGTATTATGCACCTCAAACCCTTCTTCAGTACGCACGATACGTTCGCGAAGTCCCTCTACTAAGTAAAATACATTTATCTCACGCGGATTTACTTGCACAGGGTACAGTTTATCTACGGCTTGTAATGCCGCGATAGTGCGGTTTACCTCATTATGAGCCGTTTGCTGTAGCAGGTCGTTTTTTATGTAAGGTATCAGCTGTTGTTTTAAGGAGGCCTCATTACCGTCAATAATTACAACACCGTAATCTTCAAAAAGCTCATTCACCAAGTAGCGTGTAGCTTCAGCTAAAGTGCTGTGCTTTAGGTAACTATTTTCAAAGAGTCTTTTTAGTGTTTCAGCATCTTTGCTGGTGCCAATAGCCTTGCTAAAAGTATTGAATACAGCTGTTAGCTCTTTGGTATCAAAAGCCCCTGTAGCTCCTGTTTGTTCAGAGTTCCAGCAAAGCGTGCGATTGCTCAAATGAAAGTGGTTTATCTCCTCGAAGTCGTGGTCTTCAGTAGCCATCCAATATACAGGCACAAAATGACAGTCGGGGTATGCTTCTGATAGCCTTTTAGTAGTATTGATAACCGAGATAATCTTAAAAATAAAGTACAAATGCCCTGTAAATAAGCTCAATTGGTGTCCTGTAGTAACTGTAAAAGTATTACTATCGCCCAATTGCACAATATTTTTCAGTACTTTAGGGCTTGTTTTTAACTCTGAGTACTGATTTTGTAGGCTTTTTACTAATATTTCACGACTTTCTTTGCTAAAACTCTTCTTCTTTTCCTCTATTTGAAGCTTAAACTCTTCTATTTTTGGAAAATGGTGATAAAAAGGTCGCACTTCTTCCCGCTCCCCTATATAATCACAGATGAGTTTTGAAAAAAAGCGAATGTCGTGATAAGGAATATACGTTGTTATCATATTCCAAAGGATTTTAAATATTAATCTTCATCTAATGACGACTCATCGGGAATATCTACCGTGTTAGACGATATCTCCTCTTCTTGATTATTCATAAAGTAGTCGTCTTCGTCATAATTTTCCATAGTATCAGCCAAGCGAGTGCTCACTTTTACCAAATAAATAGTATCTTCAGTGCGTACTTCTAAGGCATCTACCGTTTCATTTTTAGCGTTTTTAAAACGGATAACATCCGAGTCGGTATATCCGTCAGGGTATTTTTCTACCAGCATTGCAAGTATCTCACTGGTAAGCTTGTTGTAGTCTACTATTATTCGTTTCATAAATATTACTCTTTTTCGGGTGCTAATGTAAGGCATTTTTTATAATTACAAAGCAAAAAAGTGTTTTTTTTTCAAATATTTTTTTTCTCCTTGCTCTTTATTTACTATTTTTGCACTCTAAAAAACTAATAACCAATTCACTATATATTTTTTCACCTCTTAATAACTAAGTACTAAAATGCAATTATTTTATCATAAATCATTGGATAACAATACCTCTCATTTCTTTTTTGACAAAGAAGAAAGCCAGCACATTGCTAAAGTGCTTCGCTTGCAGCAAGGTGATACGCTTCATATTACCAATGGTAAAGGGCTTCTTTTTCAGGGGCAACTCACTTTTGCTTCGCCCAAGCAGTGCGAAGTAGCTATTACCCAATGCACGCCCCAGCCACGCCGTCCCTATTATCTGCATTTGGTAGTAGCTCCTACTAAGATGAACGAGCGTTATGAATGGTTTTTAGAAAAAGCTACCGAAATAGGTGTTGATGAAATTACCCCCATTATCTGCCAGCATTCTGAGCGTACTGTCCTCAAGATAGAGCGTTTTCAAAAGATTATTCTTTCGGCAATGAAACAATCGTTGCAGTGTTATTTGCCACAGCTGAATCCCCCTATAAAATCTTCCGATTTCTTCAAGCAATTGCAGCCTGATGCTACTGCCAAGTTTATCGCTCATTGTGAGGATACCCACAAGCAAATGCTAAGCCATATACTTCCTAACGATGCCCAGCGCATTATGATACTTATAGGTCCCGAGGGCGATTTTTCATCTGACGAAATTACTACAGCCCTTGCGCAACACTTTCAGCCTATATCGTTGGGCGATACAAGGTTGCGTACAGAAACTGCCGCTATAGTAGCCTGCCACACCATAACTGTACTTAAAAGCCTAAAATGTTCTTCGCTATAAAAAAGTAAATCAATATACCCAGCACATCGTTGCTGGTAGTGATAAAAGGCCCCGTAGCTACGGCAGGGTCTATACCTCGTTTGTGTAACAATATAGGGATAAAAGTTCCTATAACAGCTGCATTCACAATTACTGTAACTAAGGCAATAGCTACCGTTATGCTTACCAAATATTCAGCCTGAAAAGCAAAATGGCTTACTAATATGACAATTCCTGCAATAGTACCTCCGTTGATGAGCCCCAGCAAAAATTCTTTCAGCAGTCGCTTGATGATAGCCCCATCAATAGTGTTATTAGCCAGCCCTTGTACCACAATTGCCGAGGATTGTACCCCTACATTCCCAGCGGTTGCCTGAATAAGCGGAATGAATATTAGCAGTATAGGGTATTTGTTCATTGCATCTTGAAAACCATTGATGATACTTGCCGCTCCCAATCCGCCAAACATACCTATTAGCAACCAAGGCAAGCGCGCCAATGTTAGTTTCCAAACACTATCGTCAGCCTCTACATCGTTGGTGATACCCGCTGCCAATTGGTAATCTTTTTCCGCACCTTCTTTTATCACATCCACGATGTCGTCTATTGTAATACGCCCCACAAGTCGCTTCATTTCATCTACTACGGGTATTGCCTCAAGGTCGTATTTAGACATTATGTGGGCTACCTCTTCAGCAGTATCGGTTACGTACACATAATCCACTTTAGGAATATAAATATCTTTCACTTCCGAGCGTGTAGAAGTCGTTAGCAAGTCTTTTAGCGAGAGGCGTCCTTTCAGTACATCGTGGTCATCAACCACATATATAGAATGCACACGGGTAACGTAAGCCGCCTGTTCGCGCATTTCTTTCACGCACTTTAGTACATTCCAGTTTTCGTTTACTTTTACCAACTCTTTAGCCATAAGCCCCCCTGCCGTGTTATCGTCATAGCGCAGTAGCTCTACTATATCTTTGGCGTGTTCTACGTCTTCTATATACGATATGACCTCTGTTTTTCGGTCTTCGGGTAGTTCCGAGATAATATCTACCGCGTCATCAGTATCAAGTTCTATCAGCTCATCGGCAATTTCTTTAGCCGATAGGTTTTCTAATATTTTATCGCGGTAATCATCGTCTAATTCCGTTAGTACATCCGATGTTTTTTCAGCATCAATAAGCCTAATGATATAAACACCGTCTTTAATGGCAAGCTCGTGAATAATCTCGGCAATATCGGCATAGTGAAGGTCGCCCAAGAGCTGTGTGAGCTCGTGGTTGTTTTTTTCTTCAATGAGCGTTTCAATACGCCCTATTAGTTCATCACTTATTTTGAAAGAAGCCATAATGTAATGTTTTAATGATTGAATTTTGTTAGCCTATCATCAGGCAAATTTCTACAAATTCTCGCCATCCCAATTGTTCAGGGCGTTTATCAAAAATAGGGTTATCTTTATGAGAAGCGTTTGTTAGCAAGGCTTTTAAACTATTTCTGAGGGTTTTGCGCCTTTGGTTGAAAGCCGCCTTTACTACTGCAAAAAACAAGCCCTCATCGCAAGCCAACCCGAAGTCTTTTTTGCGCACTAATTTTATCACGCCGCTTTTTACCTTAGGAGGAGGATTGAACACCGTTTCCGACACTGTAAAAAGATAACTAACCTCGTAAAAAGCTTGTACCAATACCGAAAGTATGCCATAAGTTTTACTCCCTGGCGGCTCACAAATGCGTTCAGCAACTTCTTTCTGGAACATTCCGCTAAATTCAGGCACATATTGGCGCAATTCAAGCATCTTAAAGACAATTTGCGATGATATGTTGTAGGGAAAGTTGCCTATAATAGCAAAAGGACTGCCTATATAACCTACAATGTCGTATTTCAGAAAGTCATCGCCTATAATTCTACCTCGTAAAGCTGGATAATGTGCTTCTAAATAGGCAACCGACTCTTTATCTATTTCTACTACATATACTTCAGTGTTTTTTTGTAGCAAAAACTGAGTGAGCACCCCCATACCAGCGCCTATTTCTACTACTTTGTCGTAACCGGTATACGAAAGTGTATCGGCTATTTTAGCAGCAATATTTAAATCTTTTAAAAAGTGCTGCCCTAAGTGTTTTTTGGCTTTTACTAATTCCATAAACCTAACTCCTTACTCTTTTCAACAGCCATATTGCCAATGTCAGGAATATGGCATTAGGGATAACCACAGCCATTAGTGGCGATAAGCCGTTGGCTGTTTGTGCCAGCGTTCCAAATACGCGGTCAAAGAACACAAAGCTAAAACCTACTACTACCCCTACCATCACGTTGATACCCATACCTCCTCGCTTTTTCACTGAGGATACCGCTACCCCTATGAGCGTAAGGATAAAGGCAGTACTGATAGCCCCCCACCGCCTGTATTTTACCAGCAAATACATATTCAGATTGGGTGAGCCTTTCATACGTTCGCGTTCTATAAACTTGTCCAGCTCAAATAAGTTTTTGTTTTCAGCCGTATATTCCATCGGCATTAAATCGTCTATCTTAAATTTGAAGATAGTATCAAGCTGTTCCCCTTTGATGATTACATCGTCAGTGGCACCTATTTTTCGCTTTGAGTAATTGATGAGCTGATAGGTTTTTGTACTATCAATCCACTGTATTGTTTCCGCATTAATTTTCTCAACAAGGCGAATACCATCAAAATGCTCCACCGAAAAATTGTACCCACGCTTTTCGCCGTAGTTAAACGAACTTACGTACAGATAATCATTTTCTGAAAACTGATTGTACAAATCGCTTACACTTTCTACCTTAGACGAGCGTATGTATTTATTCCAAAAATCGTTGTAAACAGTACTTGCCGCAGGTACGATAAACATACTCATAAAGAACACAATTACCGAAATCAACGTAGCCCCTATAATGTAAGGTCGCAGAAAGCGCATATACGACACGCCCGAACTCTGTATGGCTATAATCTCAGTATTATTGGCTAATTTTGAAGTAAACCATATAATTGACAAAAATAGGAGTATGGGAAACAATATGTTGGCAAAATATATAATAAAGCTAACGTAATATAGCAATATTTCGTTTAATGGTGCTTTTCTTTCTATCATTTCGTCTACTTTTTCCGATAAATCTATAATAATACCTATCGGTATGAACAAAATAATCATCATAAAAAAGGTTACCAGATAACGCTTTAATATATACCAGTCAATTATTTTCATATATTTTGCTTTTTTATAATCTGTTCGACATATTTTTTACCATCATTGTCTTCCATTCGGCAAAAGTACCTGCTGTTATTTGTCGTCTTGCCTCACGCACCAGCCACAAATAGAAGCCTAAGTTGTGTATTGAAGCAATTTGTTTGCCTAAAAATTCGTTGGCAGCAAATAAGTGTCGCAAATAAGCTTTGCTGTAATAGGTATCCACATAAGTATGCCCATCGGGGTCTATGGGCGAAAAATCATCTTCCCACTTTTTGTTTTTAATGTTGATAGTCCCTTGCGAGGTGAAGAGCATTCCGTTGCGAGCATTGCGCGTAGGCATCACACAATCCATCATATCTACCCCCAAGGCAATGTTTTCCAAAATGTTGATAGGGGTACCCACACCCATTAGGTAACGCGGCTTGTCGGCAGGCAGTATGTCGCACACCAGCTCGGTCATTTCGTACATTTGTTCCACAGGTTCGCCCACAGAGAGCCCTCCTATGGCATTGCCTGCAGCCCCTTTGCTTGCTATATATTCAGCCGATTGTATTCGTAAATCTTTAAAAACAGAGCCTTGCACTATGGGGAATAAGTTTTGCTCATAGCCATACATAGCAGGCACTTTATCCAAGTGAGCCACGCAGCGGTCAAGCCATTGGTGGGTAATTTTTAGAGATTTTTTGGCGTATGCGTAATCGCAAGGGTAGGGGGTACATTCATCAAAAGCCATAATAATATCAGCCCCGATGCTACGCTCTATTTCCATTACTTTTTCGGGTGAAAAAAAATGAGCCGAACCATCAATATGGCTTTTGAATTTTACACCTTCTTCCGTAATTTTGCGGTTAGCAGCCAGCGAATAGACCTGATACCCTCCGCTATCAGTAAGAATATTCCTATCCCAATTCATAAATTGGTGTAATCCACCTGCTTTTTCCAAGATAGCAGTGCTGGGGCGCAAATAAAGGTGATAAGTATTACCTAAGATAATATCAGGGTTGATATCTTCTTTTAGTTCGCGTTGGTGAATACCTTTCACCGTTCCCAATGTGCCTACAGGCATAAATATAGGAGTTTCAATCACCCCGTGAGCAGTAGTGATTTTTCCAGCACGAGCTTTAGTAGTAGTATCAGTTTTTATTAGTTCAAAATTCATATTTTCAGAAAACAAAATAAATGACCATTTGTAATTTGTGATTTACCAATGGGATTAGCAGGTTGCAAAGGTACAAAATAATGTTTAATTGTCAATGATTAATTATCAACATTCAAAATTTCCCCCCGAACCTTGAGCGAACCTTGAGCGAAGGATGAGC
>NZ_KB291295.1:47812-63288 GCF_000318275.2 Capnocytophaga sp. oral taxon 332 str. F0381 | reverse complement strand
TGAGCGAACCTTGAGCGAAGGATGAGCGAAGGATGAGCGAACCTTGAGCGAAGGATAACACTACAATAATGCGCCTTCCGCTGGCGCAAGCTTGTAGCTTGTGCCTAATTCAAAATTCAAAATTCAGAATTCAGAATACCCCACACCTCCCCCAAGTCCCAAAAGTCCCCCAAGTCCCAAAAGTCCTACCCGTCCCACCAATTCAAAATTCAGAATTCAGAATTCAAAATTCAAAATTATTTTGTATCTTTGCCCCCTGAAAGGTAATACAACATTTTTTGAAGATGAATACCATAACAAAAACAAAATTCAACTTTCCTAAACAAAAGTCGCTGTACAAAGGAAAAGTTCGCGATGTGTATCAACTTAAAGATGATACACTTATTATGATAGCTACCGACCGCATCTCTGCCTTCGATGCCATTCTTCCTAAAGGTATCCCTTATAAAGGACAAATACTCAACCAAATGGCGGTCAATTTCTTACAAAAAACAGAAGATATAGTCCCTAACTGGTTGATAGCCTCGCCAGACCCTAACGTTTCTATAGGGCAAGTCTGCGAACCTCTGAAAGTAGAAATGGTCATTCGTGGATACTTGGCAGGGCACGCGGCTCGCATATACAAACAAGGTGTCCGAAAATTATCAGGCGTAGCTCTTCCTGAAGGTTTGCGCGAAAACGACATCTTCCCGCAGCATCCTATCATTACACCAGCTACTAAAGCAGAACAAGGGCTACACGATGAAGATATTTCACGCGAAGACCTCATCAGGCGTGGTATTGTAAGTGAGGAAGATTATCGCTTGATGGAAAAATATACTTATGCTTTGTTTGCACGAGGCTCCGAAATCGCAGCGCAACACGGACTTATTTTGGTAGATACCAAATACGAATTCGGAAAAACTCGCGATGGCGAAATCGTCCTAATAGACGAAATCCATACCCCCGACTCATCTCGCTACTTCTACAAAGAAGGATATGAAGAGCGACAAGAAAACGGGCAACCTCAAATACAACTCTCTAAAGAATTTGTACGACAATGGCTTATCTCACAAGGATTTCAAGGTGAAAAAGGACAGAAAATACCACCTATGAGCGATGAGTATGTGCAATCAGTATCTGAGCGCTACATAGAGCTGTACGAGCAAATTATGGGTGAAAAATTTGTAAAAGCTGATACCACTGATATAGAAGACCGCATCTATAACAATGTAATGCGATTTTTAGAACAAAATTAAGTGAATCACGACGTATATATATCATTAGGAAGTAATTTAGGCAACCGAAAATCATACTTGCAGCAGGCTATTGAGGCTATTGCTACGCAGGTAGGTACTATTGTAGATATAGCTCCTATTTACGAAACTCCTTCTTGGGGCTTCTCTGGCGAAGCTTTCCTCAATACTTGCTTGTTATGTCGTACCCACCTCCCTGCCGAGGAGGTAATGGCTCAGTTGCTTCGTATTGAATATAGCTTGGGGCGTGAACGCATACCCAATAAAAAAGAATATCTATCTCGCACTATCGATTTAGATATTCTTTTTTATGATGATAAAATTATTAATACTGAATTTTTAACCATTCCGCACCCCTTGTTGCAGCATCGTAAATTTGTGCTTAAGCCTTTGGCAAGCCTCAATGATACTTTGCTACACCCGGTGCTACAAAAAACGATAGCCGAATTGCTCAATACTACCGATGATACTTCACCAGTACAGCGATTGTCAGAACAATTAGCATTCCCTGCCCAAAAATCACCCTTCTTGCACTATAAATACATTGCCATTGAAGGAAATATAGGTGCTGGGAAAACTACGCTGGCTACCAAAATAGCACAAGACTTCAACGCTAAACTTATTTTAGAACAATTTTCAGATAACCCCTTTTTGCCAAAGTTTTACCAAAACCCAAAGCAATATGGTTTTACGCTCGAAATGTCGTTTCTTACCGAGCGATACCAGCAAATGAGTGAGCAATTAGCCCAAATGGATTTGTTCAAAGAATTTGTTGTTTCTGATTACGATATCTTCAAATCGCTTATATTTTCCAAAGTAACGCTTACAGAAGATGAATTTATACTCTATCGCAAGCTATTCTACATTTTATACAGTCAAATCATTAAGCCCGATTTGTACGTATTCCTATACCAAAACACCGATCGCTTGATAGAGAACATAAAAAAAAGGGGAAGAGATTATGAACAAAACATCTCCCCCGATTATCTTAAAAAAATCCATTACGGATACTTAGATTTTATACAAAAAAATACAGCTATCAATTCGCTTATCATTGATGTTACCGACCTTGATTTTGTAAAGCACTACAGTCATTACGACCTGATAGTGCAAAAAATCAGAGAGAATTAGCCAAGAACTGTGCAGTATAGCTTTCGCTGTGCTTAACGAGTTCTTCAGGTGTACCTTGAGCTACAAGATTACCGCCTTTAGCACCCCCTTCTAAGCCCAAATCAATTACATAATCTGCCGATTTTATCATTTCAATATTGTGCTCTATCAAAATTACAGAATGTCCTTTCTCAATAAGAGCTTGTAATGAAGTGAGCAGCTTGCGTATGTCGTGAAAATGCAAGCCTGTAGTAGGTTCATCAAAAATGAAAAGTACCTTTTCCTTACTCTCCGATTTTGATAAAAACGAAGCTAACTTAATGCGTTGTGCTTCCCCTCCTGATAAAGTAGATGACGATTGCCCCAAGGTTACATATCCCAAGCCCACATCTTGCAAAGGTTTCAGTTTCTCAGCTATTTTCATTTGATGACACTCTTTGAAGAAAGTGATAGCATCATCAATTGTTGTATTTAGCAAATCGTCTATATTTTTACCTTCAAAAGTAACCTCCAGCACTTCTTTCTTAAAACGCTTGCCGTTGCAGGCTTCGCAAGTAAGGTGCACATCAGCCATAAACTGCATTTCAATAGTTACTTCACCTTCGCCTTTGCATACCTCACAACGCCCTCCTTCTACATTGAAAGAGAAGTGTTTAGACTGAAAGTTACGCATTTTAGCCAATTTCTGTGACGCAAATAAGCTCCTAATATCATCATAGGCTTTGATGTAGGTAATAGGGTTAGAACGGGTAGATTTACCAATAGGGTTTTGGTCTACAAACTCTACGCTCTTCAGTTGCTTGTATTTGCCTTCTAATTTAGTAAATTGACCTATTTTTTCGCTTGCTTCTCCCAATTCTTTCTGTATGGCAGGGTACAATAGTTTTTTTATTAAAGTAGATTTACCGCTTCCCGATACACCTGTTACTACAGTAAGCATATCCAGCGGAAAAGTAACATCTATGTTCTTTAAGTTATTTTCTCGGCAGCCTACCAAACGAATGTAGTGCGGCGAAGTACGCCTTTTAGCAGGTACTTCAATAGAAAGCCTACCGCTAAGGTATTTCCCAGTGAGGGTATCAGCTTTTAGCAATTCTTGATAAGTACCTTTAGCTACAACTTCTCCGCCGTGGGTGCCAGCTTCAGGACCTATATCAATAATATAGTCGGCAGCTTTCATTATATCCTCATCGTGTTCTACTACAATTACGGTATTTCCTAAGTCGCGAAGCGCCTTTAGCACCCCTATAAGCCGTTCGGTATCACGAGGGTGCAAGCCAATGCTGGGCTCATCCAAAATATACATCGAGCCCACCAAGCTACTTCCCAAAGATGTTGCCAAATTAATGCGCTGGCTTTCTCCTCCCGATAGTGTGTTTGATTTGCGGTTTAGGGTAAGGTAGCCCAGTCCCACATCGGCAAGAAAGCGCAGCCTATTATTGATTTCTATCAAAAGACGCTTAGCTACTTCCTGCTCGTAAGGCGTAAGCACCAGCGACTGGAAGAAGCCTTGTAGTTCCTCAATAGGCAGTTCTACCAAGTCCGATATACTTTTACCAGCTATCTTCACATAGTTAGCTTCTTTGCGCAAGCGCCTTCCGTGGCATTCGTGGCAACGAGTTTTACCCCTATAGCGTGCCAAAAGTACCCTATTTTGTATTTTATAACTCTTTTCTTCTAATTCTTTAAAGAATCCCGTAAGCCCTGTAAAGTGCTTATTGCCGTCCCATATTAGCTGTTTTTGAGCGTCAGTAAGCTCAAACCAAGGGCGATGAATAGGAAAGTCAAATTTATAAGCGTTATTAACCAATTGGTCTCTATACCAGCTCATAGTTTCGCCTCGCCAAGGGTAAATGGCGTTTTCATATACCGAAAGCGCTGTATTGGGCACAATGAGTTCTTCGTCAAGCCCTATGGTATCGCCGTAACCATCGCAAGTAGGGCAAGCTCCATAAGGATTGTTAAAGCTGAATAAGTGTACATTAGGCTCTAAAAAAGTAATACCATCTAATTCAAACTTATTGCTGAAATGTGTCTGTACTACCCCATCCATTTCTTGAAGGTAACACTCACCTTTGCCTTCAAAAAAAGCCGTATCTACAGCATCTGCAAGTCTATGACGAAAATCTTCATCGTGTTGCACAATTACCCTATCTACGACCAACTGAAACTCTTTCAAATTAGTAGGAAGTTGATCGCCATCTATACGCAGTATTTTTTCGTTGTGAAGAATACGCACATAGCCCTGTTGTAGTAGTAATTGCAGTACCTGCTCGGTAGTGTGGTCGGCAGGGATAGTAATAGGAGCCAATAATAGTAATTTAGTACCATCAGGGTAGGCGAGTACAGCATCTACCACATCACTTACGGTGTGTTTTTTTACCTCCTCACCCGATATGGGCGAATAAGTTTTCCCTATACGAGCAAATAGCAGTTTCAAGTAGTCATATACTTCTGTTGAGGTACCTACTGTAGAGCGAGGGTTTGAAGTATTTACCTTCTGCTGAATAGCGATGGCAGGCGCAATACCTACAATATTATCTACTTTAGGCTTATCAAGCCGCCCCAAAAATTGCCGAGCATACGATGATAAGCTCTCCACATAGCGCCGTTGTCCTTCAGCGTAAAGGGTATCAAACGCCAATGACGACTTCCCCGACCCCGATAAACCTGTAATTACTACAAACTTATTGCGGGGTATGGCTACTGTAATATCTTTTAGATTGTGTAATTTAGCTCCTTTTATAAGTATCTCTTCAGTTTTCATTCCAATTACTAATAAACATTAGTTATCTTACTATGTATTCAGTTTCAGTATATTGCGACACCCTAAATCCTCCCAAAGGATTTTGTTTCTTGTTTTGAGTATTTATAATGTTACCCACAGCTCTTGCAGGGGTTGAATAATTACCTTGTCGGGTAGGGGGACTCAATAAAAACTGAGCAAACTCTTTATATGACGGATTTACCCGATGAAGTCTCACACGTATTCTGTCATTTTGCTTTAAATCACCCTTTTTTCCAAGTGTTATAAAGAAAAATTGGTTATTAGCAATATAAGTATCGTCCAATAGTCCAAAATATCTTTTACTAACGTCATCGTTTTCGTCTAAGCGCACCAAATAAGTGTTAGCTGTACCATCATTAATACCACTAAAGAAGAATTTTAGCTCTATTTGCTTCCCTAAAAGCCCCCCATCGTTGCGCTGTAGCACTCTGTTTAGCGGAATTATAGGAGCTTCAAGCATCTTGCTCTTAGCTTTATAAGTCTGTCCATTCAGTTCAATTGTCAGTTCATACACTTCCCCTAAACTCACGGGTATTCCTCCAGTAAATGTATAGCGGCTGCCACCTTTTAGGGGTACTACATTAGCACCTGTAAGTGTAGTAGTGCCATCCCATAGGCTCAGCTGGTAGGTGCGTGTAGCAGTGCTAATCTTTACTACCGCGTCAGTAATAGCAGGCGAGGGAGTGTCAGAAAAATAAGGCTGTGTACGGCTGATATCTACTATAGGCTGCGCTTTAGTGTCCCCTTTTTTCCAGTCTAGGGCGGCATCTATTACCAGTTGCTGAGGAGCATTGTCCAATTCAAGGTCTATTACCTCCTCACACGAGCTGAATATCAATAAACTGATAACTATTATATATAATTTCTTCATCGTTGTCCAATAGTTTTTATTACCAATGTTTCCTTAAAAAGAAAAATTATAGGTAACGCTTGGTATAATGCCAAATATAGAAAGTTTTACCGCTTCATTGCGGCTTGTTTCCTTGTTTTCTCTGAAAGAAATACTCACGGCATTTTTGCGGTTGTATGCGTTGTAAACCCCAAATACCCATTCGCTTTTCCAGCGTTTGTTAGTCTGCGAAGGCGTATAAGTTGCCGAGAGGTCTAATCGGTGATAAGTAGGCAGCCTATATTGGTTGCGTTTGCTGTAATTAGGAATTGTATTCCCCAAATAATAGTATTTGCCTACAGGAAAGTTTGCTGGCAAGCCCGATTGCAGATTGAATACCCCGCTAAAACTCCATTTGGGACTAAGCGCATAAGTAGCTGTAATTGATAAATCGTGAGGTTTATCATAAGCGGTACTATACCAGTCTCCGTAGTTGATGCCTATTTCTTCAGCAGTACGTCCTGCCGTTTTCATTTCCGATTTTGAAAGTGTATAAGCAATCCAGCCCGTCAGTTTACCTGTGTTTTTTCGCAACAAAAGTTCCAAACCATAAGCCCTATTGGTACCCGATAGCAGTACCCGCTCTATAGCCTCATTTGCAATCAAGTTCGCCCCATCTATATAGTCCAACCGATTTTCTACACGCTTGTAATAAGTCTCTATTTCAGCCGTATATTTATCATCTACAAAGTTTGTAGCATAGCCCAAAGCCCATTGGTTAGCCAGTTGTGGCTTGATAAAACTATCACTCGGTGTCCACACATCCAAAGGCGTAGGCGACCCCGTGTTAGAAATCAAGTGGATATATTGTGCCGTGCGTGCGTAGCTCGCCTTTACCGAGTGGTTGTCGTTAAAAGCGTAGCTCATTGTTAGGCGAGGTTCTAAATGTGAGTAAAGATTGATAATCTTATTGCTGCCGTAATAGTCAGTACTTATAGGCGTTGCCGAATAGTATACTTGTCTATCCCTATTGAAAAGCACAGCCTCGTTATTCTTGTAAACATTCATTGTTCGCCTGCCTAAGTGATAAAAATTACTAAAGCGCAAGCCATAAGATACATTTAGCCCCTCTGTTATTTTCTGCTCGGCATCTATATAAAAGCCCATTTCAGCAGCGTATTTATGAGCTAATACCCTTTCTTTGATAGTTGAAGTGTCAGAGGTCGGAACTATTTTACCAGGTTTGAAAACGTAATATAACCCCTGCACCCCATAAGAGAGCTTCAGTTCCTCCGATAAGTAGTTTTTAAAGTCGTATTTTAGGTTAAAATTCTCAATCCCCGAAGTCCATTTCATATCTATCAGATTAAAATCAAACAAGTAATCGTAATTACTGTAGATTGCCGAAAGGTTAGAGAACAGTTTGTCAGTAAATAAATGATTCCAACGCAAGTTTACTAAAGCATTACCATAAGCATTGGTAAGGTTACTACTCAAGCTAAAGTAATCACGACCAAAATACCCCGATAAGTATAGAGCATTATTGGGGTCTAATTGGTATGAAAGTTTAGTGTTTAAGTCGTAAAAATAAGCAGAGTTCTTATTATTGCTCAGTTTCAGAAATAAATGAGCATACGAGGCACGTCCCCCTATCAAAAACGAAGCCTTATCTTTCACAATAGGAGCTTCTACCAATAGCCGTGATGATAATACCCCAATACCTCCCGTAGCCGATAGTTGGTTTTTATTACCTTCTTTTTGGTAAATATCAAGTACTGAAGAGATACGCCCCCCGTAACGTGCAGGCATACCTCCTTTGTATAGCTTCATATCGCGTACAGCATCAGCGTTGAATACACTCAAAAAACCAAATAAGTGAGCCGAATTAAAGATAGTAGCCTCATCTAAGAGTACTAAATTTTGGTCGGCAGCACCTCCGCGCACGTTAAACCCCGATGAAGCTTCCCCAGCATTACTCACACCAGGCAGTTGCATCAGCGATTTTATAATATCTACCTCACCCACCAGTACAGGCAACTTTTTAGCCGTAGCTACGGGCAGTGCCACCACACTCATTTCGGGTTTGCGTACTGCCGCTTTTTGTGTAGTAGTATGAGCCGTTAGGTCTACCCCTGTAAGTTCTATTTCAGTAGGCGATAGTTTGTAATCTTTGCGTATGTTTTTATTTAGCGTAATGCTTTTTTCTATAGTAGCATAACCTATGTAATCAATAGCAATGGTATATTTACCTTCAGGCAACGTAATCGAGTAAAAACCGTACTCATTAGTTGTAGTTCCCGTTTCTAACTCTTTAATTACAAAAGTTACCCCCAGTAATTTCTCACCATTAGTAATATCAGTAATAACACCACTGAGGGTATAACGTTGTTGTGCTACAATAAAGTTAGAGATTAGCAGTAAGCATAATAGCAATCCTTTTTTCATTGAGTTTTATGTATAAATAAAGCAACTTTTATTTTCCTTTACCACCAATAGCAGGGTCTTTCATTCCCTCCTCAATCATATTGTAAAATTGGTCAAGTTTAGGCAATACCACTATGCGCGTACGGCGGTTTTGGGCGCGCCCTTCTGCTGTAGTATTAGTAGCCAGCGGAACGTAGTAACTACGACCAGCAGCTGTCATACGCTCAGGAGCTATTCCAAAGTCGTTTTGTAGCACACGCACTATTTCAGTAGCGCGCATCACGCTCAAATCCCAGTTGTCGCGTATACAATCTTTTTTGATGCGTACATCATCAGTGTGTCCTTCTACCATAAATTCAAAATCAGGCTTATTGATGATTACCTTAGCCACCTTTTCTAGCACGCTCTTTGCGTTTTTAGAGATAGTATAACTACCACTGCTAAACAACATCTTATCCGATATGTTGATGAAAACAACCCCTTTTTCCACTTTTATGTCTACATCTTGGTCATCAAGGTTACCCAATACACCTTTCAGACTTTGTACCAAAGCAAGGTTTACCGAATCCCTACGAGTTACCGCATCGCGCAAGTTCTTTATTGTCAAATCCTTTTCGCGCAAGCTCTCCAATGATTTTTCAAGGTTCTCAGCCCCTTTTTTTGTAAGAGTGGTCAAGTTACCCATATTGTTCAATAGCTGCTGGTTGTTTTCCTTTAGCAAGTCAACTTGGTTTTTCAAGCTCTCACTCTTGTAAAGCAACTTGCTTTTTTCATCTTCACACATATTTAACCGCACTGTAGCCGAGTTTAGCAAATCTTCAGTTTGCTTTTGGCGTTCTGCCAGTTCAGCATATTTCTTTTTTGATACACACGAACTCCCCAAAAGTCCTACAACACACAATGTAATTACTAATTTTTTCATATATTTTATTGTTTTAAATTGAAAGTTCAAGATTCATTTTTTTCAGTTCTTCCTTGTCTATTTCTTCAGGTGAGGGCATTCCCTTTATCGTTTTTGGAGTTATTTGTAGTTCCTCTTCACTAAAAATACCCTCTTTGCTCAAAATACGTTCATCACCTCGCCACACAAACTCACGAAATTTTCGGTCAGCCATAGGCAATTTCTCTTCCGGATACAATTTACCCGATGGTTCAGTGATAAACACCGTTTGTTGCACCTGCTGCTTCTTGTCCAAATATATCTTTATCCTACTACAACTCAGCTTGTTGATGCCTACAAGTTGTTGGCTATCGTTATAAATGTAGTAAATAGTCTCCGTATTCTGAAAAAAGTCTATTTGTCTAAGTGTATTATCCCTAAATTTGCCATATAGCAATTTTCCTTTCACTTGGTTATAACCATCGCCCAGTGTGTCTTTTTCCACCACCAAAGCATTGTCAAACACCTTTAGCGAATCCAGCTTTTCCGTTTTAAGATTAGCTATTAGGTGCATATTTGTTCCCGTCATTTGGCTTTCACCCGTCCAAGCCACAGGTTTCCCCAGCAATTGCGTCAGTCCATTAGCTTCGTCAGAGTGTATCGAGTCGCATTTAGCTTGCATATCTTTTTTGAAAATACGAGCATCAGGATAAGCACGTATAATCCGTTTTTGAGGTTTCCCCGTTACAAGTATCCGTTTCCCGTGCATATACATCGAGTCTTTCTCTACCAAAGTGATGATTACCGCTTTTTTAGTGATAAACATAGAGTCTTTAGCCTTGTGTATCTCCCCATAATGCCCTTTCACCACCGTCTTATTCACCGTGTCCAAAATCACAATATTGTTACTCCCCGATGAAAACTGACGGCGTTTGTCAAAATACAAACTGTCGCCTACCAAAGTCTTAAGGTCATACTCTATTTTAGCGTGTTTCATAAAGTACCCTTGTTCGCGCCGCGTGTCGTAAAAACCCCGCTCGCAATATACCTTATAGTCGCTACCTTTTATAGTCGTTTTACCGTAAAAATAAGCATTTCCCGAATTGTGGTAGTAATCCAACACCTGCGAATTTACCACAAAATCCTTATTTACTATCTTTACCGAATTAGTAAATTGATTTTTTTTAGCCGTTACGTAATAACGCCCCGTTTTGCTCGTCAGCTCGTTGTCAGGGTCAGTTATCTTTCCAAAATTGTTGTAATAAGCCTCCTGAGTATTGCGGTCAAAGAACAATTCTTCAGTCTCAAGGGTCATATTCCCGTTGTGCAGTACCACCCCTTTTTTAGCAACTGCTGTTTTGGTATCACCTTTGTATGATATGTATTGGCTGCTCATTTGCAGGGTATCCCCCTGCTGTAGTTGCACATCACCGTGAGCAATCACCTCATTGCGTTCCTCGTATAGCACTGCCAAATCACACCATATTTCCAATCCCTGATGCCTAAATTGCACACGCTGCCCGTCCGATTTAAATATCGTAGCACCAGGGTACTTCACATTGTCAATAGTAAATTCCCCCCCGTACACAATCTCTATCCGCTTAGTTTTGCCCTCATTTTGAGCCCTCAGCGCATTGCCAAAAGCAAAAAAGCAAAGTACTATGTAGCATAAAGTTCTTTTCATTCAGTCCGTTTGTCCTTATGGTTTAATCCTTTCGGCTATCCAGTGCGATATGAATGCAGGTTTTGCGCCCCCTATCTTTTGTGCGTAGTGATAAAGCTCTACCAGTTTGTGTTCCTCGTCCAAGTACCTACCCTTGCTTTTAAAACCCTGCATCACATCACCCATAAATGTCTCCGATAAAAAGTTGATGTCGTATTCTTTTATCACAAATTCCCGGTGATTGCGTTCGCTCATCATATCCAAAGCCCATTGGGTATATTTCACATTATTCACGTGCGAATTGATATCCAAATCACTCATTCTTACCTCAAATTCCTTTACCAAATCCATTTCTTCAGGCAAGGTGATACGTTCTGTTTGAAATGAAAGACGCCCATCAGTACGTGGGTGGAAAAGCCCCTGTTGCGCTGTAAGGTCTATCGGTCTGCGTGTTTTGATATCCATTGTTATCCAAGTGCTCGCACATTCACCTATCTTTTGGTCGTTCCAAAATAGTTCAAACTCCCTAAAAGCATACACGCCTTGCACAGGCAGCGACCACGTTTTTACTGTGATGCGGTCGTTCCAATTAGGCCAGTAGTTCATTTTCAACTTCTGTTGCACTAGTGCCCAAAAAAATCCACGTTCTACTAATTCTTTATAGCCAAAGCCCAACAAGGCAGCGTGTTCCGATGCTATATCTTGCAGCATCCCAAGCACCCCATACAAGCCCAATTGGTTGTTCAAGTTCACTTGGGTGCTACGCACTTTATAGGTTTCTGTAAAAATTTCCATTTTATTTTAAAATCTTTTCTATTTCTTTCACTACACCCGCTTCGTTATTGTCGTATTCAGTTACGTACTTAGCAAGTGCTTTTAGTTCTTCCTGAGCGTTTTTCATAGCATAGCTGTGCTTAGCGCATTGTATCATCTCCACATCGTTCATATGGTCGCCAAAAACTACCGTTTCTTCAGGAGTAATTTCCAGAATCCGTTGCAAATGCGTTATAGCATTACCCTTATTCACATCTTTGCCCGTAATGTCCAGCCATATTTCCCCCGAGATAACCACATTGAAATCATTTTGGTACTTTTTCAAGTACTGATACGAGTTAAGTCGTGATATGCCCTCATCGCATATCGTAATTTTGAAAATATCATCATCAATAGCAGCAAAATCACTCACCGTAGTATGAGCAGGATAGTGCCGTGCTATTTCGTCAAAAATCCACTTACTATCAGTTTTTATATACGCCCTATCACGCCCACAAAGTGCCACCCCTATTCCGTTTATTTCGTTGCAAGTACGCATAATAGGCAAATAGTCAGCAGGAGTTATAAGTTTTTCAAAAAGAGTTTTATTTTGGTATATTAGCGAAGCACCATTATCAGGAGCGTAAGCAATGTTGTTTTTGATAGGGGCAAAGAGCTCGTGCAAACTCTGTATTTGTCGCCCACTAGCTACGCAAAACAAAATATCCAGCTCTTGCATACGTTCAAAAGCCTTCCAAAAAGAAACAGGCACTTCCTTTTCGTTGTTCACCAATGTACCATCAATATCCGATACTATAAGTTTTATCATACCACGATTTTTTGGCAAAAGTACAAATTAATTTTGAAACAGCCAATTCCACCCCAAAGTGATTAAAAAAAACTTTTTCATTTTCGCACTACTCTACCCCCGCTGGCGCAAGCGTGTCGCTCGTGCCCAATTCAAAATTCATAATTCCCCTCGCTCCCCGCTGGTGCGAGCTTGCAGCTCGTACCCCAATACGCCAATTCCACCCCAAAGTGATTAAAAAACTTTTTCTTCTTCAGGCTACTCTCTTTTAAAAGTTAGAAGTATGAAACTATTTTCTTTGTTTTTGCATACCTTTAGCCTTTACTTTTAAGACTTATCACTATACACTTATTTCAGGATATGACAGCTACACCTATGCTAGTTTTTGTCTAACGAGAACAATGAGAATTTATTTCATAATAGGAGGAATTATCTCTCTATTTTTAAAAGCATCATAATTAAATCTAATCCTCTCTGCAAGAACAGATAATTCATCATAATTTAAATTAAGTTCACTTCCTTCTAAATAAAAACTTCTCGGATAATCAACGTAAGAAGCGAAAAACATTACAGTTAATATTTTCTTATCATCAATTTCGTACAAAATATAATCCCATCTTTTTATATATATTTCTTTTATTTCTCCCATAATGTTTTAATATATATCTTTTATAGTATAATCAATATCTTTCACCATTCCTTCTGTTTTAATAATAGCTTCTAATTTTCCATTGGGTAACTTTCCTCCTGGCAACCATAAATCATTAGTTCCAAATTCATTTCCACTTGGAACTTCTACTTTATATCTATCAGAAATTTTAAAATCAATTCTTACTAATCCTCCTTCTTGTAGTTGAGTTGGCGGAATTCCTAACTTACACTTTAAATTGGTCTTTAAAAAATCTATATCTTTGATTATATCAATACTTATAAAAGTCATCATTTGATAAGCTCATATCAAAATTATATTTTCTTTTTAGATTTATAATAATCCATTTAATATTATTGTATATTTCTATATTGTTAAAATTAAGTGTTTCTATATTTTTAATAAATAAATCTTTTAATTCTTTTGAAATTTTCCATTCTTTCTTTAGTTTTTTATCTCCCTTGAAGCTATGCACAAAATATGACCATAATATTCCTAAAAGTTGTAACAAATCTTCTCCTGAAATATCTTTTTTTGTTTTCAATATTTTAATGATATTTTCCTCCGTTAATTCATAGTTTTCACCTTCTAATAAATAATATTCTAAGATCTCTGAATAAGTATCTGTGCTGTCATGCCCTCCTCTATCTCTGTCCATAACAAAATACTTTCCTTTTCCTAAAAGGAAATCTTCTATTTCATTATGTAGTATAGATTGTTTATATTTATTATTCATATAATTATTTATTTTATTTTTAATACATTATTACTTCCAAAAAAATTAATAAACGTATTCCAATCTTTATTATGAATAAGATTTTCTGAATTGGATATTACAGCTTCCTTAGTTCCATGTATTGTATATCCTCCAGGGATCCATAACTCATCATAGGCTCCCACTTCATTCCCGTTAGGAAAATCAAAAGTAAATTTCTCAGGAGGCACTTTGACAAAAAACACTTCATATGTCGCTTTAAAATAATCTTTCCCTAAATCTAATTCCTCAATTAATACATTTAAATTCTTATTAGAATCATTATATTTCCTTATTACTCCTTCCATACCACTTCTTAATCCAATAAATTTTCTTGGAGCCATTGTGATATAATTTGATTCTACAACATCTCTTCTTCTAATAATAAAAGCACCTCCTTCTTTTTCAAATTTTGTTAAGTGTTACTAAATAATGTATAATAGAGTCTAAAGATTATGTCACAATCAATTTTTCTTGAATCAATCTACAACGTTTTTCAGGTGAGTGCCCCCCCCATTCTGTATAAATGAAATAAAAAGAATTATAATCTATGTCCTTATAAATTTTACAATTATTATAAGGGTAATAATTTAAAGATATAGGATAATTTGCAGACCAATAATTCTCATTTGTATGACATTCTTCCATTGTGATACCATCATCAGAATTTTCTACTTCTGAAATAAAAATTAATCTATTTTCTAAATCTTTACTAAGAATATTCCAAGATATATAATCTTTAGCAAAGGGGTCTGAATAATTATCAACATTAGAATGCTTCAACATTTCTATTAAATCTTTATTTGTCATATTTTAGAATTTTTTTACTTTTTCCCATTTAAATTGATTTTTAAGAAAATCTATATCCTTATTATGTATTATTGATATGTTAGAGTTATTTTTATTTATTAAAACAGCTTCTCTATATCCTCCTGATGTTTTACCTACTGGTATCCATAGATCATTTGTTTCTATCTCATTACCACTAGGCATTTCAAATTTAAAATTAGAACCTTCTACTTTGAAAAGATATAAATCATCTTCTACTCCTTGCAAATTCCCCCGCTGGTGCGAGCTTACAGCTCGTACCCCAATATTACCAAACATTATATTTTCAAATCAATTACCCCCGCTGGCGCAAGCGTGTCGCTCGTGCCCAATTCAAAATTCAGAATTCAAAATTCATAATTCCCCTCGCTCCCCGCTGGTGCGAGCTTGCAGCTCGTACCCAATACGCCAATTCCACCCCAAAGTGATAAAAAAACTTTCTCTTCTTTGGGCTACTCTCTTTTAAAAGTTAGAAGTATGAAGCTACTTTCTTTGTTTTTGCATATCTTTAGCCTTTGCTCTTAAGACTTATTATTGTAAACCTATTTCAGGATATGACATTCTTTTCATACTCCCATCGTCCCAATTCTTTTCTCTTTTCTAACTGGTGCAAGGCTAACTTCTTTATTTCGGTATCATTAGTCTCAGATGCCAAATTTTCTAATGCTAAAAGACTCTCAGGCTGTGGTTGAGCTCCTATGGCATAGATGATTTTTCGCACATAAGGATATTTGAAGTCATCGTCTTCTAAATAC
>NZ_KB291295.1:38999-47792 GCF_000318275.2 Capnocytophaga sp. oral taxon 332 str. F0381 | reverse complement strand
AGTATTGTTGTTAAAAATAGTCTGAAAAGCACTTGCCATCTCTTCGTGTTCATGATGAAACTTTTGTAATAAAAACTCTTGGTATATTTCCTCTTTTTCCTTAAAAGTCAAAATTTTAGGTAAACGCCAAAAAAGAGCCTCAAAGTAATTATTGTCATTATACTCATTAATTCTATTCTTTGTTTCATATAATAATTCCTTTAAAATTTCTTTATTTGCTATAAATTTTGTAAGAGTTTTAAAATCTTCAATAGAAATTTTTCTTTCACATAATAAAAGTATTAGTTCTTTATCTTTTTCTGTTATTCCCATTTTATTTTATTATTTCAAAATTAATAATATTCTCATTAAAAGTTTCTAATGCCTTTCCTTTTCCTAATTCTATATTAACTTGTTCTATATTGTAATTTCCTCCTTCCGTTTTAAATAAAGCATTATTAGTTGTCCATCCTTTTTTTACTCTATCCATTTTTGAAAAGTTCAACATCCTTTTTTCCTCACTATCATTCCTAACGCCCATTTTTACTAATTTTTCTATACTTTTTAGTGTTTCTAAGTCTATTTTTGTAAAACACTTCTCCATTTTCATAAACTTCATAATCACCTATCTTCTTAATAAACTTACCTAAATTAAGTTTTTCAACTAACTTAGAAACGAACTCTTTTCTTTATTAATTTTATTCATTCACATAATATAGTTCTTTCTCCATTTCATAAATAATTATTTTAATAAAGTCAAGTTCTTCAAGTCCTAAATCATATTTTTCCCAAGGAGATAGAATGTCTTTGTTCTTTTCAATATAGAACTTTATTAAATCTAATATGTATGGACGATTCTCAATTCTTTCATTATTATAATTTATAATTCGCTCTTGTTCCTCTTTGTTATTTATAACATTATACAATGAAAACAATTGCTTTTTAAAATTGTTTTCCCCAAAGAACACAATAGATTCCTCAAGGGAATAATTATTAGATGTTAATATGATATTAAACATTGGAGAATATTCATCATATTTTTCTCCCCAATCCATCGTTTTTTCTTTAATTAAACAAAAAGGTTTGGTATTTCTTTCTATTTTAATCATATTCTTTGCTCTATACTAAATAATCTATAATAACAAGTTGTATTAAGACAAAATGTTTATCATATATATAAGCCAATAACCAATGATTCCAACAATATCTGTTACATAGTTTAAGATATATTTCTTATTTTTAAAAAATACCTTTTCAAACCTTGTAGAATGTTTTGTTCTTTGTCTTTGTGTAGGTTCTTTATAACACTCTGCCATAAGTTCTTCAAAAATATATTCTAACATAAATATTAACTCTTCTTTCTTATCTTCTGGTATATACACTACATCTTTTGTTTTCCAGATAGTCCAATCAATATTGTGTTTTATCGAAAATCTTAGAAGGTAGGGATATAGATATTCACACACAATAGGGTGCAATTCTATTTTTTTATCATTACATTTTAAAAACATAAGTACTATTTTATATATAGAAGCTGTTTAAACTTTTTCCTATTTACCCCCGCTGGCGCAAGCGTGTCGCTCGTGCCCAATTCAAAATTCAGAATTCAAAATTCATAATTTCCCTCGCCCCCCACTGGTGCGAGCTTGCAGCTCGTACCCCAATACGCCAATTCCACCCCAAAGTGATTAAAAAACTTTTTCTTCTTCAGGCTACTCTCTTTTAAAAGTTAGAAGTATGAAACTACTTTCTTTGTTTATCGCATATCTTTAGTCTTTGCTCTTAAGACTTATTATTGTAAAACTATTTCAGGACAAGACATATAAAAGGATACTGCTGGGCTTTAACTATAAAACCAAGCAAGAAACATAGAATTAATATGATAAGACGAGAAAACACTTTTTATTCTAATTGTTCTAAACTGACAAATTCATTCTTTTCATCAATAATAATTTTTGCTTCTAAATAATCAGCCATTTCTAATAGGATTTCAGCTATTGGTTTAGTGATTTTTTTTTCTAAAGATACAGAGACTTCATTTATAGCATATTTAACTATGCAATCCCCAAAGTTTTTAGAAAGTTTTTTTGTACAATAAGCATTTGTTTTGGATAGAGAATAAGATACTCTTGATTTAAAGTCCTCAGGAATTTCATCTATATTTTTTAACACCTCTTTTCCTTCTTCTGTATCTTCATACCAGATGAAATAATCCTTATGGGTTTCTATAAAAGCTATCCATTTTTGGAAATCTATTTGCTCATTGTTTCCTTTAATATTAATAAAATTATTTCTACCTATTCTCATATCAGACTATTTCACAAAATCTTCTAACGTTCTAATTTCAAATTTAATTCCTGTCTCTCCTGTTTTTTTAGAGAGTTCTTTCTCCCAAGTTTTTAATAAATCATCAGTTATATTTTCCTTAGGCATATAAATATGTATCTCTGCACTATTGATAAACATCTTATGTTTGTTGCTGTCAATACCTTTTAACTTATTCAGACCATCTTTTAAAAAAGCTATGTTCTTTTTAATATCTGCAGAGTTTAACCATTGCCTTACATCCTTAGCTTTAGTAGTTTTCATTGAAATAGCTGTTTCAGCAAGTATCTGGTTACCTATAGATTTACCTTTGTAAAAATCTACAGCTTTAAAGTTTGGAGCAATATCACTAGTACGAACCCAACCATCTATTGCTTTATAACGGTAAATAGCCATTAAATCTTCAAAGAATTTGCGTTCGGCAAAAACTTCGGGATAAAACTTCTTCCAAGCATCTGCTATCTCTTTTAGTTTATCATCTAATGTTTTAGAAGTGAAAGACGCTATCCTTTTAGCAACATCTTTTAAGTCATCAGCTTCTTTTATTGCTTTTTTGATAGCAGTTATCTTTATTGTAAGTTTTTCCGCTGCTTTAGGCAACTCAGCAAGAATTTTTCCACCAACTACTACACTCATTGTGGTTTTTACAGCTCCTTTTGATAATAAGTGGTTTTTCTTCCCCTTATCAGTCTCTTCTTGTGTGGTTTGCTCCCAGTCTTCTGAGGTGTTTAGAGCTAAATCTCTTCTTCATAGATAAACAAGTTGTTTCCTGTATCGGTAACAAACATTTTATTGTCATAAAATCGTATTTCTTCTATATCTTCATAAGTGTCTTTGATTTGATAAATCCATTGATACGTTGCTGTTTCAGGATCTATAGCAATGATAAAAGGATGTTTTGAAGTATGAACATCATACCATAGCAATCCTTTATGATATACTACCCTATGACCAGATGGCCAATGATTCTCTCCATTATACTCAAAATCAGGCAAACGAGAATATTTTCTATTATAATTATAGAACTCTCCTGTATCTAAATCAACACGATAAAAAGACAAGCTAGTACATACATAACCATAATGTCCTACAATTTCCATAGTCCGTGCATAATGATCACACTTCCAAATCAAAGAACCATCCTTTTGAGAAAGACAAACAATGCCTACTCTTGCGATGATGATAAAAGTATCTTTATATGAATATATCTCAAGTATAGATAACTCTTCTTCCTCTGGAAAAAAATCTTGAATATCTTGTTGCCATAATAAAGAATAGTCTCTTTTTACATATATATAAATATATATATCATCATATCTTACAATGTAATCATATGTGAAAAACGCTGTTATTCCTTTGAGTGATATTTCTTTTTCTTGTAATATACCACCTTTCAGTATATCAAATGTTAAAACTCTATTCTTATTAATATTATATAAAATATTTTTATCATAGAATCTGGATGAGAATAAATATAATTCTATTTCTCCCTTAAATATTATTTTTTTTGTTTTTCTATTATATATCAAAACATCAAAAATTCCTTCTGTAGTTTTTAGGTTAAAGATAATAACTTCTTCATTTGCATAATAGTCATATACATTACTTTCTTTTGATTGCCAAAGGACTTCTCCTCCTAAAGATAACTCTTGAAAGTATCTCTTTCCCTCTTCTTTTTTTATACCATAAATAAACCCATCTGTATAGATATATCTACCTATATCATTGATTCTTTTTACTTGTTTATACATAACTAATCCACTATTTCAAATATTTTTTTAAAATTTTCCGGTTTATCTAACCATTCTAATAATAGTTCAGCAGAAGATTTATCCCCTTTTGTCCATTTTAGAAATTTTTCACTGAAAACACTATTAGGTTCAAACAATTTTTCTAACTCTTCAATAGGTTTTCCGTCAGCTGTTTTAAGAGCTGCTATTACTTTTGCCTTTAAGGTCTGGAGATCACTTATATTATCTGTTTTTGCAAATATCCATTGGGTATCACCTAAATTTTTCATTCCGTTTTCAGAATATCATATTCTGACACTTCATAGCCTGTTATATTGTTTTCTATAAAAGCATTCAAAAGTTTCTCAGATATAATATTTCTTCCCTCAAAATGAAATATATCATATTTTGGAAAAGAATTTAATAGGTAAACTTCTTTAATGATGAGATTTTTTTCAAAATCTCCAAAGGTTTCTTGTTCTTTACTTAAGTAAAATTCCTTTGATGTAAAACAGAATTCTTGGATGACATCTCTCCATTTTAGTATGAATTTCGATTTTTTCATATCTATATATTGGAAAATATCATCATAAAAATGGAACCAATAATAGTTTAATTTACTTTTTTTATAAATAACTTCTGTATCATAAAATTTATGATTAGGCAGAGAGTACAAAGTAATTAATGATTTTATTTTATTATTAACTACTAATCCATAAGGAACGCTTACCCTTTCAATGAAATCTGTAGGGTACGCCTTTTTATTTAGTATTATGATATACTTTGGTATATGTTCAGGAAATTCTTCTATTCTTGTTTGAAAATCAATAAATACTGAAAAAAACTCTGAATCCTCTGAAACATCCGTTTGAGGATAGTATCCAATTATATTTGTATCTGTAGATTCTGATAGTGTGTAATACTTCATATTTTGATTTAATTGATTCCTTTAAAATATTCGTTTAGATTCATTCCAGAGTCTTTTGCTTTGATAATTTTTTCCTTTAAATCAGGAATTATTTTCCCCCGCTGGTGCGAGTTTGCAGCTCGTACCCCAATACGCCAATTACACCCCAAAGTGATTAAAAAAACTTTTTCTTTTTCGTACTACTCTTTTAAAAAGTAGAAGTATTTAGTTACTTCCTTTGTTTTTGCATATCTTTAGCCTTTACTCTTAGGACTTATCATTGTACACTTATTTCAGGATATGACATTATAGTTTATCTTTTAATTGTTTGCCCAAGATGGTTAGTCGATATTTTTGTAACCTACTATTAGGTTTGTCAGGAATAGTCATTTCAATAAATCCTTGTTCCAATGCAGGTTTTAGATATTTTGCTCGAAAGTGTTCCCTGTGAGAAAGTCCCAACATATCTTGTATTTCTTGTCTATCCATCTTTTCGGATAGTATTTTAATCAATTCTTTGACTTGCTCGGTAACTTGCGCGGTAACTTGCGCGGTATCCTGCGCGGTAACTTGCGCGGTATCCTGCGCGGTAACTTGCGCGGTAACTTGTTCGGTAGCGGGAAATATCATTCGTAAAAAATTCTCTGTAAACTTGAAACATTCTTTTCCATAGCTTCTTAGAATACGAGGAACGCCAGACCCTAAATGCTCTACTAAATCCAAATCTCTAAATACACGCATCAACTCTTTATTGCGCGGTACCGAATAGCCTTCAAAAAACTCTTTCTCTGTCATTCCTTGTGGCAAACTACCAAATGAGGTAATTTCAATTCTATCATCAAAAAACTCAAATTTGGGAGGTACTTCCAAGGTATAATCGTTATGAACAATGGCATTAATTACAGCTTCACGCAAGGCAACAGGGTTCCATAATCTGGTTTCTTTTCGTTCTTTGGGTGTGATTTTTGCCAATGTCTTATTTTCGACTCCTATCTTATCCAACACCTGTTTGGTTGCTTTTATCAATGAACAATACCCATATTCGTTGTTTTCAATCAAGTCAAAGCGATCTAAACCATCGTATTTTGCAACTTTTACAGATATTCCATTAGTATCAGCCAATAAATAGGCTACATAATTGTACAAACCTTCTTCTGTAAGAAGTTCCAAATTGGGTACAAACTGCTGATTTAGCATCTTTCCTGAGCTTTCATAATATATTTTGAGTTGCTCAAAAGTAAGATTCTTAATAATGTTTGATTAAAGCTATAGTAAGATTTATTTGTATAAAATTTGAAAACAGCTTCTTCCTCTAACGAAAGCTCCTTAGTAAATTTCCTCGTTACTTTTCCATTTACTAATATTTTGCTTTTAATTAATTTTCTCTATATGTATATAATGATATTTTTTTTCTTTTGATAGAGAAAAGATCCCTTCTTTTTCCAAAAAGTAATTTATAAAATCATAGTCAAAAATATAACATTCATCATATAGATTAGGAATTTGAAATTTCTTTTTTAAAGAGAGAGACAAACCAAAATTATCTGTCAAAACAATTTTATCCACATTCTCTTCTCTAACATAATTTTGAACAATAGATAAATTCATTCTACCTCTTTGAAATATAGCCACTCTACCTTCTCCCGTTGTTGATTGATAATATGCTAATAAAATAATAGTTTGATATTTCTCTGACAACCTTCTCAAGAACTCATCATAAATGTATAGTGAATAATTGAATTGCACCTCTATTTCTATCCAATTTTCATATTCAGATGAAATAATAATAGTCTCTTTGGGCGCATAGAGCCACCACTTTGGAGTATCTAAAAATTCTATTCTTTTTATAGAATAGAAAGTTTTAAACTCATTAATAATATTATCTATATTATCATTTTTTACATAAATTTTTGAAAGAGTTCCCATAACAAGTTACTTTATTATTTTTCCTAGTTCATCTAATGAATTTACTACGATTACATTTTTCTGTTTGATTCTATTAATCATATTTAATTGCGTATTTGTGGCTTCAGACATAGGTTTGTCTATATATAAAATCACTTTCTTTTGTTCTGGATTACAAAAATTATCCAACTTACTATTTAAGAATTTATCAAATTGATTCTCTTTCACAGCACTAAAAGATGTTTTTACCTCAATTATTTCATCTAATGTAGAAACGTCTATATCTGTGATGTTTGGTTCTATTTTTTGTCCAAATCCTAATACTTCTTTTCTACTTTTAACAAACTCTCCTACTTTACCTTCTGTTATTTTACCTATATTATTAACATTAGTGTTATTTAATTTTTTTGTTGCTTGAATTGCATTTTCTATGTCCTTAGCCCTTTGTTCACTCCATCTCAATATCTTCCCTGCGGGATTAGTGTATTCAATCTTATTACCATTTCTAACAATAATTCTCCCCTGTAAAATTAGTGTAACCTAAGTTTAATAATATTCTGTCTCATTAAATTTTTCTTTTAATTCTTTCAGATAATCTAAATAATTTTGTCTCTCTATATCATTCATAAGTTTCCATTGAATATCTTTTATTTCCTTAGTTATTTTTATTAATTCAACAAACATATTTACATTTTCCTTTACAAAAAGATTATATTCTTTTTCACTTGAAAATGAGTGACTATTAATTGTTTTCATAAGTTGGTCTTTCCTCTCTTTTAATAAAAGAAGTTCTTTTTGATAATCTTTCATATTATAATTCTTTTAACCAAATTGTTTTTATAGGAATCATATAATCTTTCGGGTTAGGAGAAAAACCTACTTTTTCCACTTTAAATATCGTCTCAGACTTAAATAATATTTCTTTTTCAGATGGTAATGTTGAAAGCCCTTCTATTAATTTTCCGTCCTTTCCTTCTATTCTTATTAAGGTAGTATAAGGTCTATTCCTCATAGCTTCAATAACAGCATCTTCTGAATATGTTGCAGATGTAAATCCTTTTGTTTTTATTATGGAACCTTGAACATATAATTCTGAAATTTTATCTTCAGATAAATCTTCAATCCTATATAAAAGACTATTATATTGAGCTTTAATTTCATTTTGAACCAAAGCATCTTGAAATCCTTCCTTTGATAAAATATCCTTATCTTCATCTTGTAGCATTATGAAGCTGTCCAAAAAGTCTTTAAAAGAACTATTGCGGTATCTCCCCCATTGCTCCCATTGCTCTCATTGCTCTCATTGCTCCCATTGCTCCCATTGCTCCCACAATCGCCCGTGCGGCTCGCACTCCCACCAGTCCCATCAATTCAAAATTCAAAATTCAGAATTCAAAATTCAGAATTGAAAATTGAGTTTTTTTTATAACAAAAAAAGCACCCTTTTTGGGTGCTCTTTTATTAAAGGGTGGAATATGGGGCTCGAACCCACGACCTTCGGAACCACAATCCGACGCTCTAACCAACTGAGCTAAAACCACCATTTCTATCATTTCGGGTGCAAAAGTATAGATAAATTTTAAAACCACCAAATTTTTTAGCAATTATTTTCTATGATTATTTGTAAATTACTGATAGTCATTATAGTTCTACACTACCTCCTCCTTTGGGTAAAAACCAAAACCCTCCCAAAGTTTTTCATACAGTATTATTTCCACCTATCCCCAATTCAAAATTCAAAATTCAAAATTCCCCCGTTCCCCTTGCACCACACACTTTGGCAAACTTTCAAAGTTTGCCAAAGTTTTTCTGGAACATTCCCCCCCAAAGTCCCAAAAGTCCCAAAAGTCCTACAAGTCCCACCAATTCAAAATTCAAAATTCACAATTCAAAATTCCCCCATTCCCCTTGCGCCACATACCCAGCTCCAAGCCTTCGCTGGCTTTG